>CAZBWZ010000052.1:0-14446 GCA_964495725.1 uncultured Bacteroides sp. | reverse complement strand
TCTTCTGATTATCGATCTCACTGAGCAGGCGCTCAGTAAGATTGATGGTGCCGACGCCCGGTTGCTTGGTGACCGTGAGGATTACCGAGGGCCTGCCCTTTACCGAAGCGGAACCCAGGTGAGGCTCGCGTGCTCCGGTGGTGACACGCGCGATGTCACCGAGGGTCACCACACCCGCTTCGTCGCTGCGGATCACGGTGGCGGCGAGGTCGTCGACCGAAGTGGTGGAGACATCACCCTTCACCACATATTCATTGCCGTATGAATTAATCACGTTGCCGATACTGTTGGCATTCATCTGAGAGAGAGGCTCGGATACCTCATCGAGAGACAGGCCGAAATGCTTCATGAGACCCTGGTCGAGGAAAATCTGATATTCGAGTTCGTCGCCTCCGATCACGGCCACACTCGACACGCCGCTTACGCCCAGCAGGGCCGGCTTGAGGATACGGTCGGCTATGGTGCGGGTCTGGGCCAGCGAGAGACTGTCGCTCGACAACCCGATGATGAGGATCTCTCCGAGGATTGACGACTGAGGGCCGATCACGGGAGTGCCGGCGGCATCGGGTAGCTGGCCGGTGACCTGCGAGAGTCGCTCAGTGACGGTCTGTCGGGCCACCAACGGGTCGGTATCATCGGTAAAGATGACATTGACTACCGAAAAACCGGTTGTGGATGACGACCTTACGTTATCCACTCCACGGGCACCATTGACAGCGACCTCGATGGGGTAGGTGACAAGACGCTCCACTTCCTCAGTGGCGAGACCCGGAGCCTCGGTCATCACAGTCACTGTGGGCGCGTTAAGGTCTGGAAAAATATCAACCTCCGTATTGATCAGCAGCAGCGATCCGACAATGAGCACGATCGCCGAGACCACAAGCACGATCAGACGATTGTATAGTGAGAATCTGATAGAACGGTCGAGCATGGCGGTCAATGATTGTGAGTGTGACCCGGTACGGCCACGTTAGACGATTCGGCGAGCCGCACGAAAGTAGTGCCTCCTGTTACCACTACATCACCCGATGCCAGGCCGGATGTCACCTCCACATCGGGGCCGTCGACACTGCCGATAGTGACGGGTCGTCTCTCATAGCAATCCTCATCGAGCCTGACGTATACAAACTTCTGACCCAGACGGTCGGTGACGCAGCTTTGCGGCACGAGGATACCCGGGTGGGAATCGCCAACGCGCAGGAATACCTCGACATAGCTGCCGGGCGACAGGGCATCGGATGCGGGCACATTAAAATATACGGGTTGATAGGCCGGAGTGGCCATGGCTTCAGCGGGGGGTGCGGCAACAGTGGCATCAAATGTAAGGTCGGAGTAGGGAACACGTATGAGTGCGCTTCTGACAGATGCCGCAGCCGGGGCGAGGCGCCTGGGCACATCGGCGCGCACCCTGACATTTTTGTTGGCGGATACGGTGGCTATAGGCTGACCGGCCTCGACATACTGGCCATTGACCGCATTGATGGCGGTGATGACGCCTGACAATGGAGAGACAGCGGCAGACGAGCCTGAGCCCATGGCATTGCGGGCTGTCTCGTAGGCCCGTAGGGCGGCATTATATTCGGCGGCAGTGGCGAGACCCTCTTCGCGCAGCGGGGCGAGACGGTCGAGTTCCTTCTTGGCTGCCTCCATTTCGATCTTGGCGGCTTTGTTAGCATCTCCACCAATCATGCCGGCGCCTGAGACAGAGGCGATGCTGCGCCCCTTGGTCACATTATTACCGATCTTGATATCCGAGGTGAATGTAAGGCGTCCTGACACGGGTGCGACTATCACACCCTGATCGGCAGGATCGGTGATCACCTCACCGGTAACGGAGACGACATCGGACACGGACTGCAGCCTGAGGGTATCGACCTTGATGCCGAGTTTGGCTGCACGCTCGGGCGACAGTTCGATAATGCCGTCGGTATGCTCGTGCGATTCGGCACCGTGTCCGTCGTGCTCATCATGATCACCGTCGTGGTCATGTCCGTCATGGTCATGATGCCCGTCGTGCATCTCTTCTGCGTCGTGGTCGTGAGAATGTCCCTCATGATTCTGTGCGCAGCTGCAGCATAGAGCTGCAAATACTATCACAGGTCTGAAATCAAGTCTCCTCATATCTGTTTTTTCAAATCTTATATATTTTAACGAAAATTTCTGCAAATATATTATATGTATTATGCAACAAGATTGCAAAGAAATACACATACAGCGAGGTTGACAAAAAAAAGATTAAAAATAAAATGACTGTTACGCAAAACCATAAAAAATTATTACTTTTGCAAGTCAAAAACACCTTTAAGGATAGCATTGAGGAAATCTAATCTATATATAATATCAATACTGTTAGCGTTTGCTCTCTGTGTATCAGTCGTTTCATGCTCATCGGTGGGAAAGTCTCCGTCTCAGGCGCATGGCAATCGGCTGCTACCGTCGGCCGTATCCGACTCGCTGACACTCGCCACCGGGTCTGAGCCCGGGAGCCGGCAGCTGTCTGACGCGGATTCGCGTGCGATAGCCGGTATGCTGTTCGGTGATGATGATATTGAGAGCGACAGTGCCGGTGTGCCGGAGACTGAGCCGGTGGTCAAAACCGACAGTATCGTTGATAAGGTGCGAAGCGATAGCGTTGCTGCCGACACAGCTGTCCGCAAAGCCGCAGAAGCCGATACATCACGCGAGTGGCATAAGCCGCGACCCACCTCACGAATCAACAGGGAGAAGGTAGACCTGGATGCCTCGGTGGTATTCTCGGCCAAGGACTCGATGGTGATAATACGTCGCGACAGTGCGATGATGTATGGCCCGAGTGAGGTGTCATACGGTGACATACAGCTGAAGAGCAACCATATAGAGATGGATCTCAACGACAATACCGTCTATGCCGTAGGCGTGCCCGATTCGATAGGCGATATGGTGGGCAAACCGGTGTTCACTGAAAACGGTACTGACTATGAGGCCGGTACCATGCGCTACAACTTCAAGTCGGGCAAAGGATTCATCACTGATGTCGTAACGCAGCAGGGAGAAGGCTATCTTACCGGCGGCTTGACAAAAAAAGACGATCATGATAATTATTACATAGAGAAAGGACAATACACCACCTGCGATGATCATGATTGTCCGCACTTCTATTTCCAGCTTACCAAGGCCAAGATGCGTCCCGGCAAGAATATCGTCATGGGTCCGGCATATATGGTGCTCGCCGGATTGCCTCTGCCGCTTGCGGTGCCGTTCGGCTTCTTCCCCTTCACCGACGACTATGCGTCGGGCGTGATCGTGCCTACATTCGGTGACGACTATCAGCGCGGTTTCTATCTGAGTGACGGAGGATATTACTTCGCCATATCTGATAATGTGGATCTGGCGCTCACAGGCGAGCTCTACACCAAGGGCTCGTGGGGATTGCGCGCCCAGTCGACCTACTCCAAGCGATACAAGTTCAACGGCAGCTTCAATATTAGCTATCTCAAGACTATCCTCGGCGAGAAGGGCTCGCCCGACTATTCAAAGGCAACAAACTTCCAGGTGCTATGGAGCCATTCCCAGGATTCGAAGGCCAATCCCAACATGACGTTGTCGGCAAGCGTAAACTTCACCACGAGCGGATACCTGCGCAACAATGTGACATCGTATTACTCCAATGCGTTCACTGAGAATACAAAGAGCTCTACCGTGAACATGACCTACCGCTTCCCTCAATCCAAATGGTCTCTGTCCACCACGATGAACATCACCCAGCGCACGCAGGATTCTACCCTGGCGGTATCGTTTCCCAACTTTACGCTGACCATGAGCCAGACAAATCCCTTCAAGCGCAAGAAGGCGGTGGGTGACGAGAAATGGTATGAGAAGATAAAAATATCATACAGCGGCCAGTTTCAGAATTCGCTCACATCCAAGCAGGATGAATTCTTCAAGAAATCCCTGATCAAGGACTGGCGCAACGGTATGCGTCACAGTGTGCCTATCTCGGCCACCTTCAATATCTTCAAGTATGTCAATGTCACCCCGTCGGTCAACTTTACCGACCGCATGTATACGCGCAAGGTGAGACAGCACTGGAATGAAGTGATGGGAGTGGTGGAGCAGGATACCACATACAGCTTCTACAATGTATATGATTTCAATGCGGCCGTATCACTCGACACCAAGATCTACGGATTCTTCCAGCCCCTGCCGTTTTTAGGCAACAAGGTGAAGATGATACGCCACGTGCTCACGCCTACCATATCGTTCAGCGCGTCGCCCGACTTCAGCTCTCCATTCTTCGGATATTACGGCACATACAACCGACCTAATCCTGACGGCACCATGCAGCAGACAAAATACTCGATGTTTCCCAACTCGCTCTATGGGGTGCCTGGGCAGGGACGCACCGGATCGATTAGCGTCTCCTTGGCCAATAATCTTGAGATGAAGGTGCGTAGCGATAACGATTCGATCGAAGACAAAAAGATCTCACTGATCGAGAACCTCACATTGTCGCAAAGCTACAATATGGCTGCGGACTCACTGCGATTCTCCGACCTCAATACATCGATTCTGCTCCGTCTTGCAAAGAACTTCAACCTCAACCTCAACGCTACCTGGGATGTATATATCTACGCCCTCAACGAGTACGGTAACCCGGTACGTGTCAACAAGCTCAGACTCACCCATGGCAAAGGCTGGGGTAAGCTGAGGTCAACGGGTACATCCTTCTCCTACACCTTCAATAATGACACCTTCAAGAAATGGTTTGGCAAGGATGACAAAAACAAAAATAAGGACAAGAGTAAAAAGTCAGACACCGGGGGTGAGGAATCAGGCGAGTTGCTTGACAACAAGAGTCTGGACAAGCAGGATAACGACAATAGCAAGAAATCACCCGGCGATGGCGAATGGGGTGCTGACGGATATATGGGCTGGAGTGTGCCCTGGAGCCTGTCGCTCAACTACTCGGTCAACTTGGGTTATGGAGCCTTCAACAAGGCGAAGCTCGAATATGATACACGTATCACCCAGAACCTGAGTATCTCCGGTAACCTGCGCCCGACCAAAAACTGGAATTTCTCATTCTCGTCGAGCTACAACTTTGACACTCACAAACTGGCCTACATGAACTGCAACATCTCGCGTGACCTACACTGCTTCACGATGACAGCCTCGTTTGTGCCCGTAGGTCCGTATAAAAGCTATAATTTCCACATTGCTGTGAAATCGGCGCTGCTCTCCGACTTCAAGTACGACAAGCGCTCATCGATTTCCAATGGCGTAACCTGGTATTGATGCTGGTACATTGGTTTAATCCCGAGAATGATCTGGCCTTGGCTTCAGGCCAAGGAAACTATACCCCGCCGACCGCCGCCCGTCAGCTCCATGAGGCCGGCGCGGCATTGCCGTTGTGGTATGCCGCGGGCGGCGACCGTGTGCTCGCTTACGGTGTGCCCGCCGCATGGTACGACCGTATGGTAGGTGACTTCAATCTCAGGGCCGATCTCTTTGATCACGTCACATCCCCGCTCACCATACCGTCACCCTGGGGTTGGTCGGCCTATGCCCGTACTTTCTTCAGGAATGAGGGCTTTGATGACTCGGTGTTACCCTCTGCCGGTGACATCGGTATAATCCGCCGGCTCTCGAGCCGGGCAACCGCAGCCGGGGTGTCTCGGCGGCTTGCCTCAAGAGTGCCCCGGCTTGTGATTTGCGATACGCCCCGTGAGATAAAAGAGCCCTCTGAGCTCGAGGCATTGTTGCATACCCGCAAGGATGTCGTACTGAAATCACCCTGGTCGAGCAGCGGCAGGGGAGTAGTGATGGCAGGTGACACAGGTGTCGATAAGGCTCTGCGGATGGGATGTGACTCCATACGCAGGCAGGGCGGCGTGATGGTAGAGACATGTCACAGCCGGGCTCTTGACTTCGCGCGGCTATACGAGTGTCATGAAGGTAAATGCACCGACATCGGTACATCTGTGTTTACCACCGACGCGTCCGGCAGCTACACAGGCAATCTTCTGGCACCGGAATCCGAGCGCCTGGCCGTGGTGGGCGGATATTATCCCCTGGAGTCATTGGCCGAGGTGACTGCGGTATTGCGCGAGATACTTGAAGAAACATATGCTCCATATTATGACGGAGTGCTCGGGGTAGACATGCTTGTCACCGATGACGGGCGCCTCGATGCTGTGGTGGAGATAAATGTACGCAAGACCATGGGCTACGTGGCTAATGAAATCTCACGACGCTATCTGGCAGAAGGTGTGACCGGTACATACAGTATCTCACCTCTGAGAGGTGCATCTCCTCCCCCCGATGACTATATCGTGAGCGGAGGGCGCATTAGCGGAGGCTCGCTCAATCTCGTGCCACCCGGAGGCGAATTTGCTTTCACCGTAAAATGTCATTGTTAAAATTACATTGTTAACATACATTAGTTAAATGTGAAGTAAGATTTGCAACTTTGAGCAATCTTTTATATTTTTGCAACAAGAACCATGAAGGACTAACGTAGATATGGCCGAAAATCAGTACTCCAACCGACGTAATCCACCGCGACACACCCCGTCAGTAGACGTGATAGGGCGTGTGCCTCCGCGTGATACTGAGCTGGAACAGGCTGTAATCGGGGCACTTATGCTCGAAAAGGATGCGTACACCACAGTATGTGATATATTGAAGCCCGATAGCTTTTATGATCCGGCGCATCAGAAAATCTACGAGGCCGTGCAGGGACTCGGCGCAAGCCAGAAGGCTATCGACATGCTCACGGTGATGGAGCAGTTGCGTCTCAACGGCACACTTGCCGAAGTGGGAGGAGCTGCGTATCTCGCCGAACTCACATCCAAGGTGACATCTGCCGCAAATATCGAATACCATGCACGTATCGTGGCTCAGAAATTCATGGCACGCGAGCTCATATCCTTTGCATCGGATATCGAGGGCAAGGCTTTTGACGAAAGCAATGATGTAGATGACCTGATGCAGGAGGCCGAGGGGCGGCTATTCGAGATATCGCAGCGTAATGTGAAAAAGGATGTGATGCAGATCGACCCGGTGATCGGTGACGCCATAAAGCAGATGCAGGCCGCGCAGAACCGCACGTCGGGTCTGAGCGGGCTGGAGACCGGCTACACCGATCTCGACCGCATGACCTCAGGCTGGCAGAACTCCGACCTTATCATCATAGCCGCGCGTCCGGCTATGGGTAAGACCGCCTTTGTGCTTTCCATGGCCAAGAATATGGCTGTGAACTACAATACCCCGTTGGCCATATTCTCGCTTGAGATGTCAAATCTCCAGCTTGTCAACCGTCTCATAAGCAATGTGGCGGAGATCTCGGGCTCAAAGATCAAGAGCGGCAGCCTCTCTGATATTGAGTGGCAGCAGCTATTCTCGCGAATCAAGTATCTCAAGACCGCGCCTCTGTATGTCGATGATACTCCGTCACTCTCTATCTTCGAGTTGCGCACCAAGGCGCGACGTCTGGTGAGAGAGCATGGCATCAAGATTATAATTATCGACTATCTGCAGCTGATGAACGCCTCAGGTATGCGCTTCGGCTCGCGTGAGCAGGAGGTGAGTATGATCTCCCGCTCGCTCAAGCAGCTTGCCAAAGAGCTTAATATCCCCATTATCGCGCTCTCACAGCTCAACCGTTCGGTAGAGAGCCGCACCGATGGCAAGCGACCCCAGCTGAGTGACCTCCGAGAGTCGGGAGCCATCGAGCAGGATGCCGATATGGTGTGCTTCATACACCGCCCGGAATACTATCTCAAATCCGGGGTGGATGCCGAGGGTAATGATATACGCGGCAAAGCCGAGTTTATCATCGCCAAGCATCGCAGCGGTGCCGTGGGTGACGTGGACATGAAGTTCGTGCCTGATTTCGCCAGGTTTGACAACCCCAATGATTCGCCGATAGCCCAGCCGATGCAGATGGGGTCGGCTCTGAATCAGGGTGGTGACCTGCCGGGCGGGCAATCACCGTTTCAGGGAGGCACCGCCGACTTCCTGTCGTCATCGCCGACCGACGCGCCGTTTTGAGTCTGGTGACAAGTTTTGGTAAAATCAAAAAGCAAAAATATTAAAGTAATAAATCAATCAATAATCACTAAATCAATTCATCACAAAAACTAATTCATCACAAAAACAAAAAGTACCATCTAAAAACACAAAAAACAAAATTCTATCTGAACAAAATCAAACATCTTGTTGTTAGTATTTCAAAACAAGTCAAAACAACCAACTATTTAGTTATGAAAAAAGTCGCATTATTACTCACCCTCGTGCTCACATGCATGGGTGCATTCGCACAGAAGCCCGGTAAGGCCCAGATGAAACAGCTCAAAGCTTTCCTCGAACAGCCCGCTGAAAAAGACGCTACCAACGCTGCTGCTCTCGGTATCACCGATCTCAACGATCCTTCAAGCTGGACAGGCGTGACCGTAGAAAACGGATTTATCACAGCTATCGACTGGAAAGGCAAGAAGCTCGCAGGTAATCTTGACCTCAGCAACTTCCCCGCTCTTGTGAAGCTCGATGTTTCACGTAACTCCCTTACTTCTCTTTCTGTTGCAGGTGACGTAGCTCTTGAAGACCTCAACGCAAGCCGCAACAAACTCGCCACAGCAAGTCTCGCAGGCGCAACTTCTGTAGTGAAGGTTTCTATCAACAACAACCGTCTCACCGAGATGGACCTCACAAACACCACAGCTCTGAAGACTCTCAATTGCTCAAACAATTACTTCGCATCTCTTGATATCTCCGGTGCTCCCGCACTTGAGACACTCAACTGCCAGGGTTGCCACATCGAGACTCTCAATATCCAGAACTGCCCCAAGCTGAAAAACCTCTACTGCGGATACAACAAGATCTCAACTCTTGTATTTGCCGGCACCGAGAACATCGCCAACCTCAACGTCGATGACAACCGTATCGCTGCCATGCGTCTTGCCGACCTCCCCGCTATCGGTACATTCATCTGCTCTGACAACAACATGCAGCAGCTCGCTGTTGACAACTGCCCGATGCTCCTTGACCTCGTTTGCTCATACAACGATCTTACTCAGCTCACAGTTAACAACTGCCGTAACCTCCAGTTTGTAGACTGCTCATACAACGACCTTACTCAGCTCACCCTCAGCAACCAGACCTTCCTCCAGCGTCTGCTCTGCAACAACAACCAGCTGACTATGCTCGATGTATCATTCGACAACAACCTGACATACGTTAACTGCCGCTACAACCAGATCACTGACCTCCGCACCGAGGCAAGCCCCAACCTCCACATGATCGCTTGCAAGTGGGGTTATTGATAACCACGGATTAAAATCCCATATAACAAAATAATGAGCGCCCCGCCATCATGGCGGGGCGCTTTATTTGTGAGACAGAGTGTTAAGATTATCCAGACGTTGCCTGAGATGAGGTGTGATCTGCCAGTGTCAGGACTGTGGTGTGGTATTGGGTGTGTCGGCCGGTTTCTTGCTCTTGCCGAAGCGGTGTCTGCGGCGTTTCTTTTTTGCGGGAGCCGCTTCGGCCGGCGCGGTTGCGGATTCCGGAGCCACGGCTTGTGGTTGCTGTGAGGATTTGTCGTGAGGGGCAGCTTTTTTATCCGACTGACGTTTGCCGTGCCTGTCAGAGCGGCGTGGCTTGTCAGAGCGACCGCGTGATTTGCCTCTGCCATCATTGCGCGGAGCTCCGGAGCCGGCCGATGGGGTGGCGCCGAGTTCGGCTGGAATCTCACCTTTCTCGACCTCCTTGTTGATGAGGCGCTCGATACGGCGGAATTTCTCCCTCTCTTTCTCCCCTATAAGGGTGATGGCGCGGCCTGTGGCCTGGGCGCGGGCGGTGCGGCCTATGCGGTGTACGTAATCCTCGGCCTCGTGAGGCACATCAAAGTTGATGATGGTGGAGATATCATCGATATCTATGCCTCTGGCCACAATATCGGTGGCAACGAGTACGTTGATGCGGCCCGCACGGAAATCAAGCATGGTATGCTGGCGCTGTTCCTGATCGAGGTCGCTGTGTATCTCACCTGATTTGATGTTCCATGAGCGCAGGGTGCGTGCCAGCTGCTTGGTCTTGAGCTTGGAGGATGAGAATATTATGATACGGTCGATATCTATTCCGCGCAGGATGTGGCGGAGCATCGCCTCTTTCTGGCGTTCGTACACGACGTAGGCTTTCTGGTCGATGCGGTCGGGCGGAGCAGCAAGAGCAATTTTCACCTCCACAGGGTCTTTAAGCAGGCGCTCGGCCAGCCGTTTGATCTTGGGTGAGAGTGTGGCGGAGAACATCAGGGTCTGCACGTCATCAGGCAGACATGTGATCACCTTCATGATGTCGTCAAAGAATCCCATATCCAGCATACGGTCGGCCTCGTCGAGAATAAAGAACGATACCCTGGAGAGGTCGACATAGCCCATCTGCATGTGTGCGAGCAGACGCCCCGGTGTAGCGATGAGCAGATTGGCACCGAGCCGTATGGCCGTCTTCTGTTTATCGAAGGTGTTGCCTCCCGTGCCGCCGTAGATCGCTATCGAAGAAATGTCGGGCAGGAAATAGCCGAAGCCTTCCATCTGCTGGTCGATCTGCATGGCCAGCTCGCGGGTGGGAGCCATGATCACGCAATTGACAGCATCCTCAGGAAAGCCTCCGTCGGCAAGCAGGTCGAGTACGGGCAACAGATAGGCGGCAGTCTTGCCGGTGCCTGTCTGCGCCAGGGCAATGAGGTCGCGCCCCTCTTCGATGACAGGAATGGATTTTTCCTGGATGGGTGTACATTCTTCAAAGTGCATCACCTCAAGGGCATCGAGCAGGGCGTCATTATATAATACTTCGTCAAATCTCATAAATATGATAATTATATTTATTGCCGCGGGTGCCGAATCCTGATGATCGGGATTGATCCGGCCGTGGCCGCCCTATGGCTAAGCCTTCAGTATCCCACGGATGATAAATTCAATCAGAGCATTGCTATTGTTGATATCGAGGCGTGGATAATCCTCGTTGGAGGCCAGCAGATCGTTGGAAATGAATACACGATATATGAAATTACGCAGGAGGGAACATCTCTCCTGGTCGAATTCACCTTTCTCGATTCCTTCGTCGAGGATATCAAATATGATAGCTTCCTCCTTCTGATACGTGCGTTCGCGCAGATGGCCGGATGGCCGGAATTCGCCGGACAGCATCGACTTGAATGTAGGTAGCACACCAAACGAAGGACTCTGATGAAAACGTGTGTCGAAGAATTTGCGTAACTTGTCGGCCGGAGCCAGGTCACTCGACGCGATATCACGTAACACACCCACATGTCTCTCACTCTCCCGCTCGATCACCGCACGATATATGTCGCGCTTGTTCTTGAAATAGGTGTAGATAGTGCGCCGTCCCTTGTCAGAGGCGGTGGCAATGTCGCTGATTGTGGTATTGTCCACCCCTTTACGGATAAAGAGCTGACGGGCGGCTTCTATAAGTTTCTCGCGGGTTTTTGATGACATTCAGCCGGGTGATTATGGCATAGATGCTTGTTAATTGTTTATCATCGCAAAGTTACGAAAAAAAAAGCACACCTCAATTTATTTTTTGCCGTTTCGTACAAAAAAGCTAATTTTGTGAGGCTTCTGTGGCTTTGCAATAAGCATGATTCCCTGCCACCGGAGTGACTAAAGACTATTGATCATGTTACAATACATAGCTACCGCCAACGACAGATACTCGATACCCGAACAGATACAGATGGTTACCGAAGGCGGATGTGCCTGGGTGCAGCTCAGGGTGCCGGGTATGGACGACGGAGAGATACGCGAACTGGCACGTGAGATAATACCGCTGTGCCGGGAGTCGAAGACAATACTTGTGATCGAGGACCATGCGGAGCTTGCCCGCGAGCTGTCGCTGCACGGCGTGCATCTCACCTCAGTGGCGGCATCACCGGCCGAAGTGCGCGAATTCCTGGGCCCCGAAGCGATAATAGGCGTACAGTCGCCCGACATCACCGCAATCCCCGCGCTCAAGGCCGCGGATATCGATTATATCACGTTCTCACCGATGCCCACGGATAAGCTCGCCGCTAAAATTGCCGGGGCAAGGGGCACCGGATGCGATCTGCCGGTAGTGGCTGAGGTGAAAGATGGAGATCCATCCGTGATCATCAAGGAGACAGGATGCAACGGTGTGGCCCTGCACGATATTGTCATGGATGCGGATGATCCGGTGGAGGAGACACGCAGGCTGCTCGAATCGGTAACCTCACTATAGTCCCCCGGACAAAGGCATGACAGAGACAAACGATATGGAAAAAGAACCGCAACTGAGCCTTAAAGGACTGGGATGGAAGATAGCCCTCCCGGTGGCGATAGGCATAGTCGTAGTGGCATGGCTGTTTCACGACGAGTATTCGGGATATGATTTCAGCTCGATCCACTTCGGATGGCATGCTGTGGCCGGAATAGTTCTCGCGTGTGTGTTTGTCATAGGGCGAGATTTCGGCCTGACATGGAGATTTCATACCATAGCATATCCGTCACTGACCTGGAAGAGGGCGCAGCGTGTTGATCTGATGTGCGCCTTCACATCGGCGATCACACCATCGGCCGTAGGCGGCAGCGCTCTTGCCATCTTCTATCTCAACCGAGAGAGTGTATCGGTGGGACGCGCCACTACACTGACGCTGACAACGCTGTTTCTTGACGAACTCTTTTTTGTGGTATGCTGTCCGTTGATATTACTTGTCACACCCTTTTCCGACCTGTTCGGCGGTACATCCGACCGTGCCTTCATCGATGGGGTGCAGACGGTATTCTGGACTGTTTATGCCGGCATAGTGGTGTACACAGCTCTGCTCTTTACCGGCATCATATTGCGCCCCAATGCCGTAAAGCGTCTGTTGGTGACCATCTTCTCGATGCGATGGTTGCGACGGTGGCTACCGGCTGTTGAAACCATGTCCGACAATATGATGGCTGCGTCGGTGTGGGTGCGTCAATGTGGTCCGGGGTGGTGGATCCGTGTGGTTCTGGCAACGACAGTATCATGGTTCTCACGATATTTCATTGTCAACGCCCTTTTCTGGGGATTCTCAGAGTCTACATCGATGCTGCTGGTGTTCAGCCGCCAGTTTGTGGTATGGGTATTGCTCATGGTGAGTCCCACCCCCGGAGGTTCGGGTGTGAGCGAGTGGATATTCACCGAATATTACGGCGACTTGCTGCCGGGTGGCGAGCTCGTGGTGATAATGGCACTGATATGGCGCCTGATTACATATTATATATATCTGATAGCAGGCATATTCTTGCTGCCCGGCTATTTCAATAAAAAGAAAAAAAGGAATAAATCAAATGACTGACCGAAGTAAAGCACCCGAGGTGCAGCCGATGACCCATCTTGAGTTGCCCGCTCCCTCACGTATCGTGACAGCAGACGGCATACAGCTCGACTATTATAACGGCGGCTCACAGGAGGTGTGCCAGCTCGACCTGATGTGGCAGGGTGGCCTCAGCGAGGCGCCGTCGCAGTCGGTGGCCAAGCTGATGACCATGCTGATGCGCGAGGGCACAGGAGCTCATTCAGCCGACGAGATATCCGAGATACTTGACTTCAACGGAGCGCTGCTCAAGATCATTGCCACACAGCATCATACCACGCTCACGTTGCTGTCTCTCAATTCAAAGATCACCCATGTGCTGCCACTGGTGGCAGAAATCATCACTACCCCCACATTCGATGAGACATTGCTCGCAAAATACCGCGAGATAGAGATACAGAATCTGATGCTGCAGCTCAGCAACGTATCAACGCTCAGTGCCAACGAGCTGTCTCGTCTGCTCAAAGGCCCGGATCATCCGCAGGCCGTAGTGCCGACTCCAGAGAGTGTGGAGGGTATCACGTCTGAGGATCTCGGTCTATGGCACAGACGCGTGATACTCGACGGTCGTCCCAAAGTGTTTCTCAGCGGACAGATTACCGGCGACCTGTTGGAGGCCGTGACACGTATGCTGGCCGATATCCCGTCTCACAATCCGATGCCGCTGAGCCTCGTGCCATATGATCCGATGCCGCCCGTCACAGCTCTTGTCACCAAGCCCGGGGCCGTGCAAGCCGCGATAAATATGGGTATTCCGTCACTGAGGCGCGACCATCCAGACTATATACTGCTGCGCTTTACAGTGATTGCCCTCGGCGGATATTTCGGGAGCCGGCTGATGAAGAATATTCGCGAGGATAAAGGATATACCTACGGTATAGTGTCATTTCTTGCCGGCGGACGTGAGGGTAGCGATATTATGATCATGGCTCAGGCCGATGCCTCTTACGTCGGTGACCTGATAAGGGAGGTAGGCCTGGAGATGGATAAGCTGGCAAGCGAGCTCATGCCGGACGATGAGATGATGCGCTTGCGGCAGTATATCGCATCATCACTGATGGAGAATCTCGATTCACCATTTGCCAT
>CAZBWZ010000051.1:0-14845 GCA_964495725.1 uncultured Bacteroides sp. | reverse complement strand
TTGAAGTAGCGGTTGTAGAGGCCCTGGAATCCCTGACCGTGACGGGCTTCGTCCTTGGCCATTTCATGCACGGTGTCGTGGATTGCATCGAGATTGAGCTCTTTGGCGCGTTTTGCGATGCGCATCTTATCAGCGTTTGCGCCAGCCTCGGCGGCCATACGTTTTTCGAGGTTAGTCTTGGTATCCCATACCACATCGCCGAGGAGTTCGGCAAATTTTGAAGCGTGCTCAGCTTCTTCAAGAGCGTAGCGCTTGAAGGCTTCGGCCACTTCGGGATAGCCTTCGCGGTCGGCCTGACGAGACATGGCCAGATACATACCTACTTCACCGCATTCGCCGAGGAAGTGTGCGTTGAGGTCTTTGATCATCTCTTCGTCGCAACCTTTGGCCACTCCGATTTCGTGTTCGGTTACAAACTGGAGTTCGGCATCGTCATCTACTTCCTTGAACTTTGATTTGGGAGCACCGCACACCGGGCACTTCTCGGGTGCCTCATCGCCTTCGTGAACGTAGCCACATACTACGCAGATGAATTTCTTTTTCATAATAGATAGTAATATAATTATGTTATATAGGGGTATTTAATTCTAAGGTATGTAAGAGGTGGAGTTATTCGCCGTCAGACTGGGTTTCTTCAGTGGTTTTCTCTACAAATTCAGTGATGCCATGGGCGATAAGCATGTTATACCATGTCAAGAGTTTCTTGATGTCTGAGGTGTACACGCGATCGTCATCAAAATCGGGGAGGATCTCGCGGAAGTAGTCGCGGATTGCCTGATCGTTGGCGAATGCCTTTATGTCTACGGCTTTACCATCGGCTTTGTCCTTTACGGATTCTAATACCTCAGCGAGGGGTTTGTCACCCTCAAGAGTATAAATGGAGATATCACCGAGTGACACCACTTTATCGTTGGCATATATAGGTTGACGGCGCTTGTCGGCGAGAGATTCCACGATAAGCATGTTCTTGCCTTGGCTCACCAGTCGGTAGAGACCGGGCTTGCCGGAGATAGAAAGAATACGACGTATCATTATTCCTGTAAGAGTTTTTTAATATTTTCTGTAATTAATGATGCAAATTTAAGCATATAATATTTAATATGCAATTATTAAATTTTAAAAAAAATCATGATGTATCGATGGTGATGTGTTGTGGGAGACATGGGAAATTTGTATTTTTGCGGATTAAAATCCGGTGATATTGTCAGGGATTGACGGAGAAGGAGGGACGGCGAGAAGGTGTCCCGATAAATACTTGAATGTAATCGCAAATGTTGTTGTTCTTAAGAAATATACTGCAGCTGATACTCGCGCCCTCGCGCGGATGGGAGGATATATCAGCATGTGATACCGATATAGTCACTTTACAGCAAAGGGGAATGTATCCGCTGATAGTGGCGGCAGCCTTATCTGTATTCGTGCGACTGATCTATGATCCCTCGCTATCCATACCTGTATTGGTGGTGATGGCGCTTGTCGTGCTTGTGTCTTTTTTCGGTTGTTATTTTCTGTCAGTCGTCAGCTTCAAGTCGATGTTCTACCGATATTGCAGCCACGAACCCAACGAAAACAAATACTCCACTGTTATATTATATGTGATAAGTCTGTTATGCTTGTCAGAGATAATTTGTAACGCGATGCCTGTCAAGCTCGGGCTTGAGTATCTTCTGCCCATGGCGGTGGGCATGATAATGTGGAAAGCGAATGTGTATCTGTCGGTGGATGAGGATAAGGATCTTGGATTTATCTTCTTTGCTGTTATTACGGTGATTCTGCCGCCGCTGTTGATACAGTCTTTTTTCGCAAAATTATTATAATGTGACTTTGATATGGAAGTAAATATTAAGAACCGCAGGGCGCGGTATGATTATGAGATTGTCGATACTTTTACAGCCGGCATAGTGCTCACCGGTACGGAGATAAAGTCGATACGTCAGGGAAAGGCGAGTCTTGCCGATACATATTGCTATGTGGATAATGGCGAGGTGTGGGTGAAGAATATGTATATAGCCGAATACTTTTACGGCACGTACAATAATCATTCCGAGAGGCGCGAGCGCAAGCTGCTGCTCAACCGTAAGGAGATCCGTCAGCTGGAGAAGAGCTCTAAGGAGACAGGATTCACTATCGTACCGCTCAGGATGTTTCTGAGTGAGCGCGGTTATGCCAAGCTGGTAATCGGAGTGGGACGGGGCAAGAAAGAGTATGATAAGCGCCAGAGCATCAAAGAGCGCGAGGACAAGCGCTCGATGGCACGTATGTTTATGAAGAAATGAGCCCCGGCACTGTAATGATAAAAGAATAGCCCGCTGAAAAATCAGCGGGCTATTCTTTAGAATCCGCATAGTGGTTATTTTACGAGTATTTTGGCTGCTGATCCGGGGGTGCGTACGATGTAGATACCGGGAGAAGCGACCGGAGCGGACAGGTTGTTGTTTCCTGAGGCAATCAGGCGTCCCATGGTGTCGTAGACATCGATATTGCCATCGGTAGCCACATTGATAGTGCGGTCGCTCACGCTGATATTGGCATCGGCAGCTGTTGCTGAGATTATGCCTGCGGGATCCTCACCGCCGCCTGCGACATCGAATGTTATTATGCCGTTAGTCTCCTGGATGTTGGTGATATCGAGACCAAGATTTACTCCTGCCCAGGTTTTGAAGTTAGGTGTGCCGCCGAACTTGTATTCAGTTACCTTTCCTGAGCCGGGGAACGGGTATTTACGCTGATTCATGCGGTCGGAGTATGTACGGTTACAAGCCTCGACAAGGTCGACATACTGGTGATTCTGTCGATTGTTAGGCGTATTGTTCTTCCATATGGTCGCATTATAATCAATGTGCCAAATCAGCATACCATGGTAAGCGAGATATTTGTCCCAATCCTTTTGCTGGCGGTTCTCGAGGATGAAGAATTCGTTTTCTACCGGTGTGGAGATCACGTAAGCCTTGTTGGTGTCAATGATGTTGTCGAGGGTGCAGCTGGCCGGTCCGGTGATCTCAACCAGATTGTCACCCATCCAGCCGAGGGCATTGCGCTCGAAGGCAGAGAATGTGGGAGGAGTGCGGCTACCGTTGTTATAGCATCCTGCGTCCATCACGCTCCAGCTCATCGGGGTGTAGATCACATTGGCATTCTCGGTATTGTAAAGGTCGGGGAGACCGAGCACGTGACCGAATTCATGGCAGAATGTGCCGATACCGTCGCGCGAAGTCGGGCTGATCATCTCAGGGCCGCAAGCGTAGCGTCTTAGTCTCACGCCATCGAATTTCTGCATGAAGGTCTTGTCCCATGAGTGAGGCCACACAGTCTCCGCGCCGCCGCCGGCAGCCTCGCCTTCGCCTGCGTAGAATATGAATACGTTGTCAACGAATCCGTCACCGTCGGTGTCGTACTGGCTGAAGTCCACTTCATCATCAAGTAGCTGGGCAGCATGAAGCATCATGTATTCAGGTCTTGAATCGTTGCCATACGAGTTGTTGCCGCCATAATATTCGCGAGGGTTGGGGAGCGTAACAGGGCCATATACATCAAATTCAGGAATGAACTGGCCACCGGAGGCATCGACATAGAAATCGCGGCAGCTGCCTGTAGCTCCATTCTCGGAGAATCCTTCCTGAGTGATCATGTTTTTGAAATATTCAGCTGACTCTTCAGAGAATGGCACATCTGAGTAGCCTACAAGAAAAGCAAGCGCCTTGACATTACCGGTACTGGGGAATGTATGATTGGGGAATAGACCCACGCCATCATGAGTATTTCCGGTGACATCGTCTCCGTCCGTATCTGATTCAGCCGGAGCTTTCATCATTGCGGTGGCTATACTTTCAGCAGAGAGTTTCTCGACAAAAGCTTTTTCTTCGAGTGTGCGTTTTTCCGGAGCGTGAGCTTTGACCTTAGAGTTCATCACTTTTCCGTTGCTGTCAAGCGTTGCGTAGCAGTATTCGCCTTCGGCAGCGATCACCACTTTTTGGTCAGACGTGAGGTAGTAATGTGCGTGTTCGTCACCCATCACGGTGAGTTGCATGACTGATCCGTCGGGCTGGGGCACATTGCATACGGCCCCTCTTTTAGCCGGCACAGCCCACGCGCCTAAAGCAAAGGCAAAAGCTGTGGGTAAGATTAATGAGCGGATATTCATAATGATAAATTTCTGTAGTTTTTGTGTTTATGAAGTTTACCTGTTTTTTTAATACATCCCGGAATCCTGAAGAGTCCATATTCGTGTGGGACCTCCGGATTACAACATCATTGTTTTTTTGAATATAATTACAAAGTTAAATAATAATTCCCAAAATTCAAAATAATCGTTATCTGACGGGCACTTTAAACGCATATTTTTCAATATTCACGATATAGATACATCCTGGCACCACACCGATTTTTTTCGATGTGCCGCTGTATACCGTGTGTCCCTCGATATCGAAAACGTGGACATGCACCAGCGGGTCAACATTAAGAATGACAATATTACCGGATTCACCGAATACGCATGGTGCCGAGTCAGCAACCGTGCTGTCAAGAGCGTCGGTAGCTTTGATGGTGCGAGTGACGGCATCAGCCGGAGCGAACGAGATATTGCCATTCTGAGTGGCCGTTACTCTGATCTCTGTATCTGTAAGCATAGTGAGCCTGTTGCCGGAGATGGTTGCGAAAGGCATACTTTCAGGAGCGAGTGTATAAGTCACCGGTAACCCGGATGACGCCTCGGCATCGAGTGTTATAGTCAGGGATTCATGCCCTTCCGGCCGGTACTCCGTATTCCATATAATCTGCTGGGGTATGAGAGCTTCATACTCTATGATGGATTCAAATTCGCTCCATTCCTCAGCTGTCCGGTAAGCGTCAAGGGTGCCGGCTGGTACGTACAGCGTACACCTATCCGGATTAATGCCGGAAAAGGCATCAGGTGATAAGGTCAGATCAGAAGGATCGGAATGCCTGACATACACGGCATCGAGGGATCCGCACATCGCAAAAGCCAGCGATCCGATACGTTTTAGAGTAGCGGGAAGTGTAACAGCAGACAGTGATTGACAGTCGGTGAACGCACCATCTCCGATTTCAAGGGTGCCTTCAGGTATAATTGCTGTCGTCACTGCGATATTTCTGAAGAAAGAGAGGTCGGAGATATGAGTTACAGATTCCGGAATGGAAGCAGAACCTACACGCGCCGCAGGTGACGACAACAGAATGTCTCCCTTCTTATCGAGCAGACAGCCGTTGACCGACATATATGACTGATTGTCGGAATCCACATGGATCGCGGATAGGTTGATACAATCGGCAAAAGCAGCCTTACCAATAGATGCGACAGAAGCGGGAAGACTTACCGATGAAAGACCGTTACAGAAATAAAAAGAGTTGTTGCCGATAGATTTTACACCCTCGGGTATCGAGACATGCGACAGAAACGAACATCCGTAAAATGCCTGATCCGATATAGCCTCCGTGACCGGACTGATAATACCCTCATCTTCGCGCCCCTGTGGGAACACGATCAGGGACTTGCCGGATTTGTCATATATGACACCGGATATAGACCTGAAAGCAGGGTTTGAATCTGCAACCTTAAAATCTGATAACGAGAAACAACCATCGAAAACATTTTTTCCTAACGATGTGAGATTACGTGGCAAATCTACCGATGACAGATGGTCGCATCCCGCAAAGGCAAAGTCATCGATAGCCGAGATTGTCTCAGGCAGCACGACACTTTCTAAGGCTGAAGCAAAGAACGCCAGTCGGCCAACAGATGTCACTGCATAAGTTATACCTTCGTAAGTAACAGAAGACGGCACGATCACATTTGTTGAATAAGAATCTGTGGGCACAAACTGCTTTTCAAACGTGACCTGTGCGTCAGTGCCATACCTATTGTAATAGATGATGATACCATCATCATTTTGCACAGAGAAATCGTAAGCTACGGCTGAAAGAGAAGTTAGAGATATGATAAAAGCCAGTAGGGCCGGGCGCATCATTATTTCGTGTCAGTATTGATTGATATTTTATTCAGCAAATTTACTGATTTTTTTTGAAATAGCTACACAATTAAAGAATATTAGCATTAAAAAAGCACTCCGTTACCAGAAACTAAGGATCCACGGTAACGGAGTGCGGGAAGTTACTTGATTACATCAACTACTTGATCAATGATGCGCCGATGATACCAATCACCACATCATTGGCATGTGCCTGAAGAGTCATCGAACTAAGGCTCTTTTCGGGGTCGAGCGGTATCCAGATTACATTGGCGCCACCTCCGGGTATCTGACGGCCATATACATCCTTGATGTCGAGTTTGTCCCCGAGGTCAGTACTGATCTCGCCTGTCATCATAGCCATTCGGGTCTGGCGCGGGGTGGGGATTGAGAAAGCCTTTCCGTCGGTAAAGTAATCCTGCTCGATCGGAGCCCAGTTGTAAGGAGGCACCAACGACAGTCTCTGGGTTGAGCCATCGGCATATTTTACTGTCACCGAGGCATTTTCATTGTAGACCTGCATATGGTTTGTGCTACCGGCCATCAGCAGGCCCAAGGCTTTGCCACTGCCAGAAAGAGGAATACGGACACTGTCGGGGTAATTATCGAAGAGAGACACGTAGGCAATGTTATTACCATCCGATGCCGTAGAAAACACTGTGCCGTCAGGCAGCGTCACAGAGCCGGCCGAGCGAAGATACCGGTCATTGATGTACGCGGTATCGGCCGGGTGACACCATTCGCCAATACCCTGTACCGGTAGCTGCAGCGTGGTGTATGGAGAGCGTGGTGACAGATACTCGTTATGGAATATGTCTGCTACATTTGCGTTATACGCAGTACTTAGGTCAATCGGGGTAGAGCGGCCTGAGATCGGCTCGACACCAAGTGGTGCGGGAATATCGGCATAGCGTATGGCAGGCATATCTCCGACTACTGACGGGGTGCCCCAAGATACTGACAGACGGTAGGTGTCATCCTCAGCATCGGCCGGGAAAACGAACTTTTGTGTGGCGTAAGGGGTATTGACATCGAGCAGATCACCCTTGACATCCAGTCCATTTACCGACAAAACACACTCATTGCTCAGGGCAGGCAAAATGAGCACGAGGGAGTCGGCCCGAGTCATTGATTGCTTGAGCTTGAGTGTATAATTATCATTCTTAACTGAATCCTGCTGGTATGAGAGATCAAAATCAGGATGAGCGATAGAGGCATGATCCCAATCAGCCGGGAAGCCGGGTCTCAATTCAATCTTACCTTCGAGCAGACGAGGTGTGAAACCGTAGAGTCCCTGCACCACAGCCCTTGAGAGAACGCCCACCGGGTCGGCGAAATCACGGTAACACTCACCGCGAGCAGCATCATAGAAGCTCACCTGTCCGACATTACCCGGCGACTTACCCATGAACATGCCGTCGAGCATCGCGCTCTTCAGCAGATTCGTAGCTTCATCGGCCCGTCCAGCCTGCCAATATGCGAGAGCAGTATTATACACCTCGGCAAAAGCTACGTTGTTTATGCTCCATGAATAAGGCAGCCAGTCCGAAGTAGAGACCGTGTAATACATGCCGTCATCGATGCCATCGGCCATCACAGGAATATGCGGGATATTACTATCGATATATCTTGTGGCGCTGTAGGCCTGGCGGGGTGTGGCGATATCCCCGTCGATAGCGTGATATACAGTCCAAAGGGCAGGGTGGGTGTGCGGATTCTTTTCGCCCATAAAGTCGCGGTACTCGGCCCAGACACCCTTATCCTGCATCCACAGCACGCTGTCTACCGCATTGCGTATCTTATTGGCCTCAGCAATATAAGGCTCGGGATCATCGCCGGCGATAGCGGCCACCTTGGCGGAAATCAGATTGGCCCGGTGGTTATAGGCCGAAGAATGAGTAACAGCACCACTATTATAATAAAGAGCGTCGCTGGCCCATATACAGCAGTAAGCGTCATACAGACCGTCATCGTCAGGATCATAATTGCGCTTCTCCCATTCGAGCGAAGCTTTTATCACAGGCCAAATTTCACGTGCGTAAGCCGAGTCACCCGTCCACTGCAGGTGCCACAACAGTTCATCGATGTAGCACAGATTCATGTCATAATGGTGCATGACATTGTTTTTCCCCGGGTTACGGCAAATATATCCGTTGCTGTACATCTGGGTGCCCCATTTCTTTTCAGCTCTTGCAAGATTCTTGTCCGGATCCTGTGTGGGATGAGGAATTGCGGGGGGTACATTGTTGACTTGTGAAGAAGCGTAGGCATTGAAATGTGTACGGGCTCTGTCGTGCCAGCCCAGAAAATCGCCGGTGTATGCTCCGCGCCATCCGCTGAGAGGCATACGCCATCCCACTGCGCCGTGCAGATAAGTCTGACCATCGTAGATGCCATCGGCTGCGGCAGATAATGAAGGCCCGAGCGTGTTGAATATGCTGTCGGGCGTGATTATGGAAATCCTGGAAGCAATGGCCTGTGTATCATCCGACGCTTTACTGAACTCAGCCTCAAGATTCTTCTGATTCTCGCAAGTTACATTACGGTCATTGTATTTGATATATACTGACTCTTTACCATTTAGTGCGGCAGTGCAATCCTGAGCCGGAGCGGAGAGATCAGGGGCAAAGCAGTTGTAAGGGTCAGCACCGATGTCTCCGCTGCGGTTGAGCTTTACTTTTACCGTAGGACATGTACGGGCAATGATGACGGCTCCTGCAGGCATATCGGCATGATCAATGCGCCATAATGCGCTCTCGCTGCCGTGATCTGCGACAACAGTAATCTTCAGTGAACCATTGCCCCAGGCGGGGTCGGAGAGGGTGTATGTCCGGATGCCACCCTTGTAAGCCGCCGTACAGTCGGCCACCGAATCAAGGCGTAATTCCTTACCGCCGGCCTTGACAAGGAAGTGAATGTTACGGTTGTCGGACTTATGATAAGCAGCGAATATGGGCATGTCGCTCGTGTCCAGTCTCCACAGCGAGTTGCTGCCATAAAGAGCGCGGGTATACAGGTTATCGCCGTTGTGAGTGACAATCGAGGCATCAGCCCCCGGACGATACTGCATGGTGCGCCGAGCTCCGCGGAAATCGGAGTTGTGGGTGTGTGACTCTATATGATCTTGTGCGACAGCCGCCGATACAGTGATAGCGGATATTGCAATTATTGGCAGTTTTGGCATCTGGTGAGATTTAAGAAATAACCTAATTGTTGGACATCAAAAAAAATCGGGTCACAAAATTGTGAGTAATAACACAAAGTTACGAAAAAAATCATTATTAAGTCGTATCTTTGCATCAAATATCTCAATCTCATGAAAAAACTAATAATAGTGACATTGGCCGCAGCAACGTGCATGTCGGCGGCCGCCCAGTCGTGGCCGGTTCCACAGAAGGAGGCCTATCCCGGTACACGCTGGTGGTGGCTCGGATCGGCCGTCGACTCTGTCAATCTTAATAATCTGATAGATGAATATGCCCGCGTGGGAATAGGCAGTGTGGAAATCACTCCGATATATGGTGTAAAGGATAATGAGGCCAACGAACTCATATATCTCTCGCCTGAATGGATGAAGGCACTTCGTGTCACAGAGGAAGCCGCCGTCCGCAACGGTATCCTCGTGGATATGAACCAAGGTACGGGCTGGCCGTTCGGCGGACCGGAGATCGATATAGAAAATGCAGCGTGCAAGCTGGTCGTGGTGGTGGACACCTTGGCACCGGGAGCGGATCCGGTGAAGCCTATACCGGAAAAAGAAAAGAGCTATGCAAAGCTTATCGCACAGACAAGGCGCGTGCTTGACAGCGGTCATGAAGAAGTGATAAGGGCCTACGAGGGACGTACCAGACAGAAAGTGAAGAGAGCGGCCCCTGGTGGCGACGGATATGTACTTGACCATTTCAGCGGCCCCGCCGTAGGCAAGTACCTTGCTAAGTATGATGATGCTTTTACCCGGGAGGGGATGGCGTATCCGCATAATATGTTCAATGACAGTTATGAGGTATACCGTGCCAACTGGACACCCGACATGTTTGTAGAGTTTGAGCAGCGCCGTGGCTATCGTCTGCAGGATCATCTGCCCGAGCTATTAGGCTTCGTAGATGATGGCAATCAGGTGCTATGTGACTATCGTGAGACATTAGGCGAACTGCTTTTGGAGAATTTCACCGAGCAGTGGGCTGACTGGGCCCATCGCCACGACACAAAGGTAAGGAATCAGGCACACGGGTCGCCCGGTAATCTGATAGACATCTATGCGGCTGTCGATGTGCCAGAGATCGAAGGGTTCGGTCTGTCAAACTTCGGCATCAAGGGATTGCGTACGGATCCTGATCACACACGTCCCAACTACAGTGATGTCACCATGCTCAAGTATGCCGCCTCAGCCGCCCATATCACCGGCAAGCCCCTGACATCGAGCGAGACCATGACATGGCTTACCGAGCACTTCCGCACATCACTGTCACAGATGAAGCCCGAGCTCGACCTGATGTTTACCTGCGGTGTCAACCACATCTTTTTTCATGGCACAGCCTATTCGCCTGCAGAAGCCGAATGGCCGGGATACAAATTCTACGCATCGGTGGACATGAGTCCTACCAACACGATATGGCGAGATGCGCCGGCAATGATGGACTTCATAACCCGTAGCCAGAGCTTCTTGCAGGACGGACAGCCTGACAACGACTTTCTGGTATATCTGCCTGTGAGGGATATGTGGCGCCGGCGCACAGGAAAAGGTACAGACGGCCTGCTCATGCAGTTTGACATACACAAGATGGACAAGCTGGCCCCCGACTTTATCAGCAGCATCAACACTATCGATTCCTTAGGATATGACTGTGACTATATCAGCGACAAGTATCTTCTTGATTCACATTATGCCGACGGGGAGATTGTGACACCCGGAGGAATAACCTACAAGGCTCTTATCATACCGGGATCGGGTAGATTGACACCACAGCTGCAGGCCCATCTTGATTCTCTTTCGGCGCAGGGTGCGAATATCATTATGGGAGTGGATCAGGACAAAATCTGTAAGGCGGCTGTAAGCGAGTCCATGCGAAAGGATCTCGGACTGCGCAGCCTGCGCAGGAAGGATGCAGACGGATATCATTATTTCATAGCCAATCTTACGCCAGATGATGTGTATCAGCCCGTGCCCCTGGCAGTGGATTTCGTAGATGCGGTGTGGTTTGACCCGATGACCGGTGAGATCAGCAAAGCCGAAGTGATCAACGGATATGTGGAGATGAATTTCCGCTCGGGTGAATCACGTATACTGCGAGTGTATGATCATCCCGTAGATATCAAGGCCACTCCTACCAAGGGTAACGAGACAATAGAGATAGACCTCACTGACAACAAATGGCAGCTGTCATTCATCGAGTCGGTGCCTGAGGTGAAGAAAACCTACAAACTGAAGAGTCTGCAACCTTGGACCGGGCTCGGAGAAAAGCAGCTCGATATCCTGGCCGGAACAGGAGTATACACCACCACGTTCAATATTGATGGCGGCGATCTTGACCATGACTGGAGCCTGGAGTTGGGTGATGTGCGTGAGAGCGCACGCGTGTATATCAATGGTAAGTATGTAGGTACAGCATGGGCTGTACCGTTCACCCTCGATATCAGCGATGCCATCGTGAAAGGTAAGAATGAGTTGCGCATCGAGGTCACCAATATGCCAGCCAACCGTATATCCCAGCTCGATAGAGATGGTGTGGAGTGGCGTAAATTCAAGGAGATCAACTTTGTGGATATCAACTACAAGAAGACCGGATATGCTGATTGGGCTACCATGCCCTCCGGCCTCAACTCATCAGTTCGTCTTGTCAGGCACTGATTAAATATGTATGAAAAATTTTATAATACTTTTAATATTGAATATGGGACTGGATATTTATTCAGGAAGACTGACACCCTATTATAGCGGTAACTGGGAAACTCTCGCTCAGCAGCTCACTGATGAGAACGGTGTGGAATATACCAAGATGGACGACAACGGCAACGAGATTCAACCCGTGGAGGATGATTCGGAGATCGCACAACTACGGGATGCCCTTAAAGTATGGGCTGACAATTTTGCTGCGAACGTAAATCCACCGCTGTCTCCACCATTGTGGGACGAAGATACAGACTGTGGATATTATACAGACAAACCCGACTGGGAGGCCTATTGGGCGTTGGTGACATTGACGGCCTACCTCTCGATGAAAAAACGCGGATGGCCGGAATACATAGAAGTCGGGTGGGATGCGTTAGATGATCCCGTAGTTAAGGAAGCCATGTCGAATAAAGTCCCTAACTCGTTGCTATTGAATTCGGATCTATGGTTGCCCATACCTGCAAAGTCAATCTATGCGACCGTGCTACCGACAGGTGATGAAGGCACAATATCCACTGTCTCTCTCTTGAAACAAGAGTTGGAGGAACTGAACGAAAAACTGTGGAAAGCCGATGAAGCTACCATTCTTTCATGGCGCGACGACAAATACTATGTGCCGGTGAAACAGAAGAAATCCATGTTTGGCTTTCTGAGCAAGAAAAAGCCCAAAGAGAAATTCCGTACTGAAGATCTCGCGAAATGCGCATACTCCATACTATATCAGGCAGTACACTTTGCCGGGAAACATAACGTACCCATCGTACTGGATTACTGATTGTCACCTGTAACTTGTGTCATTGCCGATAATAATGAGAGCGTTGGTGAACTGTAATGCGTTGCAATATGTTTAGAGTTATATATTTAAAAGATGGATAACTATGAATATTATCGAGGCGATAAAGGCACGACGCTCCGTGCGCAGTTATAATGGCGAGAACCTTACCCAATCTCAGGTCAGTGAATTGGAGGACATTGTTAAATCAGTCCAGTCTCCTTTCGGGGGTGACGTCACTATCCGTCTGAGATCCTTTGACATGAAAGATGGTTTCAAGCCGAGTACCTACGGCATGATCAAAGGCGCGACTGATTTCTTTCTGTTGGGAATTAAGGATGACAAGCAGTCTGCGCTGACGGCAGGATTCAAGTTTGAGCAGGTCGTACTCAAGGCTTGGCAAATGGGCCTCGGCACGTGTTGGATCGCGGCAACATTCAAGGGCACCGATTTCGATCGAGGTGAATCCTGGCCCGACGGTGAGGAGCTTAAAATAATCTGTCCGGTGGGTGTAGCCGCCAAGCAAAGCATACTCGAGAAAACCACCCGTCTGGCTCTGGGAAGCAAGAATCGCAAGCCTTACGACAAGCTATTCTTCAGCGAAAATTTTCAGACACCGTATGGCCCTGCCGGAAGATACGGAGAGGCTCTTGAAATGATGCGGCTCGCCCCGTCATCTACCAACTCCCAACCATGGCGGGCAGTGGTATGCGGTGACACCGTACATTTCTATTATGTACCTAAGAGCCCGGCATCAGTGCTCGATTGCGGAATTGGTATTTGTCATTTCTACGAAACCGAGCAATTCAATCATAAGTCAGGCACCTTTGAAGAGCAGACCAATGTCCCAGCACCGCCTGAAAACTGGATTTATCTTACGTCCTACAAATCAACACTGTAAAGGATTCGGGTAAAAGGATGACATAAGTCCTATATATAAACAAATATATAAACAAATTGTGGGGCGGTTTTGCAATGAAGGTAGCAAAATCGCCCCGCTCAATATAGGTCGAGGTGAATAGAAAAAAGTTATTGGGCCTTACCGATTTTTGTAGATGCAAAGTTATGTTACTTTGTCAGGTGTTACTCAATCTTTTTGCCGACGTATGAGAGGTGAAAGTGCGTTTTTTAAGGATGCAGCTGACAGGATACCGCGCGAAACAAAGAAACCGGTCACTGTCACAGGCGGCAACCGTGCCTATCACGAGAAGGAGCGTATGATAGAGACCACCGATATTGATTATATAGGTCTTGCCCGTCCCATAATAGCTCATCCGGATTTTGTAAACCAAATGTATAACGATTATGTCAAGTAATTATGCGTGGACTTTTGTTCCTTATTGCCATGGTTACCGCTGTCTTGAGTCACGCGGCTCCCGTAGATTCCCTTTTCACGCTTGAGAGCGTGCAGGGCAAACTGTCAGTTCATCTTCAGCTTCCGGATATGGAGGGATCGAAGAAAAAAGTGCCCGTCGTGATAATATGCCATGGGCTTGGCGGAAATCAGAACGAACCTTTTATATCCAATATCGCCGCCGATGTGCTGAAAGATGGCATGGGTGTTGTGCGATTTGATTTCAACGGCCATGGTAACAGTGATGGTGATTTCCAGATGATGGACGCCCTCAATATTCAGGAGGATCTTAAAAAAGTGGTGGACTGGACCAGAGATCAGGAATTCACTAAGAATGTCTCATTGGTCGGACACTCTTTAGGAGGTATTGTCATAGGTATGGTAGCATCCGAAATGGGAGCAAAAGTGATCAAGTCTGTGGTATTGATTGCCTCGGGAGGCGTTGCGCCTGATCTGATGTTGATGGGAAATTTCTTCGGCATAAAGTTTGACCCATGGAATATGCCTGAATATATCGAACTATGGGATGGTAAGAGATTAGGCAGAAACTATATGGAAACCATGCGCGACCTTCCGATCTATCAGGCGGCCCACAAATATAAAGGCCACACATTGGTATTGAATGGTACACATGACAATGTCGTGCCTTATAATTATGCCATAAGATATGCTGAAGTGATGCCGAAAGCAGAGCTGAAGTTGGTGGAGGGAGAAGACCATGGGTTTATAAAAACAGCTGATTCAACAGCCGAATACATCGCCGGATGGCTTAAGAAATATTCATAAAAGTGGTAACTATTCAGCCAAAATATAGTGGTGTGAAATCCATTATAAAAATGAGATAA
>CAZBWZ010000050.1:0-15030 GCA_964495725.1 uncultured Bacteroides sp. | reverse complement strand
CGCTGCGGCACAATGTCTTGTTATTGATGGATGCCCAGTTTTTCTTGGGCCAGTATACCGATATGTCGGAAAAATTCTGTTGGTTGAAGATAGCAAAACGTGTCGCCGAATATTCACCGCCTGATGGCAGATGTTTATATTTGAAAATCTCCTCCACATCCTCGAAATCAGCAGATGCAATTTGCTGGGCATGTTCAGTGACAAATGTGGTGGTGGCGGTGAATTCCTTTTCGATAACCCATAGTGACAGGTCATAGCTGGTGGATGGCTCCAGACCGGATATCTCTAGTAGGCCGGCGGCAGGGTCGCGCATTGTCACAGCCACAGGCTTGTTGTTGACATTGACACGCGCATTACGCGTCACCATTTCTATTATTTCCTGATTCTCTCCCTGTACGGTTATACGTGCTCTCTTGGCGAATGCGTCCACATGGATCTCAAATGTCGGGGACGAGCGTTCGATATCGATTCTGAGCTTCTCGACACCGAGGAAATACACCTTGACCGGCACGGTGGAGGTGCCCGGAGGTACCTTGAAGTTGATAGTCAGCTCTCGGGTTGAGATGTCCCAGTCGGTGGATGTGATTTCGAGCGGAGAGCCCGACTCTGTCATCAGCACGAAGTCGTGGGCCTCAACCTGTGATACGTTGAGCAGCAGTTTTATCGTGGCTTTGTCAACACCGATCTCCGCACCGCTCTTATAGATGAGTGTGAAATCGACGCTCTCTATGGCGACATTGAGGGCGAGAGGCTCTGACATACGTCCGAGGATATCAATTGCCTGAAGGGTGAATGTGACATTGACCGATCGGTCGATCTGATAAGTCTCAAGTAATCCAGTAAAGTCAATATCAGCGGATAAGTCGGACGGCATGTCAAATACCAGGCCCTTGAGACGCTCGGCCTCCGACATCAGATCAATGTCGATATGGTAATCGGTAGCTTTGGTATCGAATCCGTCAATGGTCAGTCTTAAGGCCGTGAGCGGGGCAGAGGATTCGACATGCATCCTGATGGGCTGTGCGGATGGATATCCCTCGATAATATGCAGGGTGGTCTCCGGAGAAAATCCCGAAGATGTGATAGCCGGAGCAGGTGAGTCGAATATAGCCTGATCGATGTCAATGGTCTTGCTGTCATTACCACACTTCAGGGTAATGGCTCCGCTGCTTTCCTCCTTAATCTCAATTCTGTAGTTTTCAGCAGACAGTGTGCTGACATAGAATCCTGTGACGAGGTCAACGCTGCGGGATGAAGCATCCGTGATGCTGACATACACTTCTGTTTCACCGGGCATGATATATGCCGGACGCTTTTCATCCGGTGATATGGCGACATAGGCATGACCGGAGGTATGTACCGTGACATCTCCGAGGGTGTAGGGCGCATCCGCCGCCTGCTGAGTCTCCACCGACATCATTGCCTGCATGAGTCTGCAATCAATATTTACCTGGGTCTGCTTCATGTGTCTGACCTCAAATTGTGACGAGCCGTAATAAAACGGACAGTCAAAGCCTTCACTGCCGGGTACACCTGCGTATGCCTCAGCCTTATATTCTCCGGCGATGAATAGTTCTATTGGCGAGAACTTGGATGCATCGGGCCACGTGTGGCTGTAAGCACCGTCGGCGGAGGCCAATGTCAGTGTCACGGTAGAATCAGCAGGGACAGATGAAAAGCTGAATTGTATGAAGCCCACCTGTTGGGTATCGACTGATTCTTCACTTGAGCATGATGATGCGATAATGGCAAGAAGTGTCAGAAACGTGGAGATGATACTGTTGCGCATGGGATGTGTCGGGATTGTATTAGTGCCGTATGTGTTGTATTATGGCAGTGCCGGTATGGCGGGATTCTGAATGTCTGACGGATACGGGGGTAAGTGTTTAGTAACTGTCGGCCAGCTGTGTGGCTATGGCTTTCATTCCGGCTACAGATGGATGTCCGCTCTGTTTGTCTATGTCGTGGAGTATTATGTTGTCCACTCCATAATGGCGGCAAATTTCCTGCATCGACTGAGTGATGTCATCAGACAGTCCGGAATTCGTGATGTTGATTATCTTTGCTTTAGGATAATGGGTCTTAAGTCTGTCGAGCATGTAGGCAAAAGCCGGACGGAAATAATAGAGATCGGCTTTTGTGAAATCAGAGTAGGTAAAGTCACCTATCGGAGCTCCGGCCCAGCTGTCATTAGTGCCTCCGAATACAAATATCACATCCGGATTGCCGAGATTCAATACACGGGTGATGAAAGCGCGGTCTGAGAAGTCTCGTCCATGGTAGCCGGTGCAGCACACCGTAGATCCGCTGTATGAATTGTTTATCTCAAGAGAGTCGCCCTTTTCGGCGATCAGCTGATACCACCATGTCTGCTCCACGTTCTCGACATCGTTTTTGGCTTTGCCTTTGTCGTTACCGTTATACCAGGCCAGGTTGGTCTCGGGGTATATGTATCCGCCGAAGGTAGAGTATGAGTCACCCAAAACCGATACTTTCTTGGATTGTGCGCATGACATCAGCGATACCATTGTCACGAGCATAATCATGAGCATATTTCTTTTCATAATCTGTGCTTCTTTATATAGATAAATAATGTCAGGGTTGTCAGATTTTGACACCGGGGTAAGCCTTGGTGAGATAGTCGGCCAGGACATTAGAGAAATGTTCGTTGGCTTCCTTAGTGTAGCGCACATCCGTAAATACATGCGCGAGTGTCTCCTTATTGTTTTCCTCTGTAAACCGGCGAGAATCCTCACGGGCTTCTTTCTCTGCGAAAAGCCGGTCAATGTCGGCATCGGTATAGTCGTGATACACTTCATCGTGGATAATGGCATCTACCGGCAGACGGCCTACTTCGACACCTTCATCAGCCGGATATCCGAGAGTAAGTGTCACCACCGGCACAACGCGCGCGGGCAGCCCGAGTATCTCGGCTATGTCGGACGCATTGTAAAGGGTGGTGCCCAGATAGCAGCAACCGATGCCTCTCATCTCGGCTACGGTACATATCTGCTGCGCAAAGATTGTGGCATCAAGTAAGGCTGTTACAAATGACTCAAGGTTGTCATAACCGGGCTTGGCTCCTCTAAGCTCGCACCAGCGGACAAAGCGGTTGAAATCGGCACACACAGTCAGGGCTACCTGACAGCCTTCAAGCTGGGGCTGACCGAAATGGGTGGGTGAGAGACGGCGTTTCATCTCGGCATCGCGTGTCACGATGACGCTGTACAGCTGCATATTGCCGGTGGTGGGTGCGTAGGCGGCATCTGCTATTATCCCGCGCAAGGTCTCGTCTGAAATCGGGCGATCGGTGTAGTTGCGTATGGTACGGCGGTTGGGAAAGTATTCTTTGTCAGTCATGATAGTGTTATTATTGTGTTAATGGGGTTTCCTGATGACTATTATCGGGGATGGGGGTCTTTACCGTAAGTGTATCGGATACAATGATTGTATCCGGAGAAGCGTGAATGGGGGCGACAGTATCTCTCTTGTCATGTCTGAGATACCGAAGGAAGCTGAGTACGTTGTCGAAATCGCGTCGGTAAACAATGCCCACGCCCTGTGTGGTCTGTGCGGTGCGTAGATAATAATTCTGGTCATTATACCGGTTGTATGCCTTGAGACGCCAGCTGCCTGATCGGTTGAGGAGGTATTCAATATCAAAATCTCCGATAAATTGGTTGGTATTAAGTGATTTGTCACGATAGCCGAAGTTACCGTTGAACAGGAGCCTGTTGTTGAGCAATGACGAAGACAGAGCCACATCCACCTCGATGTCGGAGAAGTCGCCACGGTCGCTGCGCAGATTCGGCGCTATGCTCCAGTTCTCGCTCAACTTGCCGAGCATACTTGATAGCTGGCTTGCGATTGTCGACGAAGCCACACTGAATAATTCATCGCCCTTGGTCGTCGAGGCCATGTAATCGGGAGTATAGAATCTGTTGAGGGCGAGCAGGTAGATAATCTGCCGGTTCATCATGTCCTCAGTCGATATGATGGATTTAACTTTGCGATACACATCGGTAGAGAGGGTGGGGAGCTCTATATCAAAGGATATGTCGGGCTGACGCATGTCGCCTGTTACATCAAGCAGAGCCCTCACCGGCACCTGGGTGCGCTTTATCTCCTTGTCCTGCAGGAAAGACTTGTCGAGGTCTGACAGGTTGGCGTTTACCTGATTGTAGGCCTGTATGTTGAGATGTGCCGCGTATGGATCACCGTTGAATGTGATGCTGCTGCCTTGCTTGATGATGAAATCCTTGATTATGATATCCTGCAGGGTGAAGTTGTAGTTACCTTGCTCAAGAGTGTAGGTGCCGTAAAGGCGCAGGTCGTTATCACGCGATCCGTAGCGCATTCGCATCGCGCCGTTGCCTCGGGCACGTATGCGGTCGCCTCCCACGGGATCCATCACAATTATCAGCTGCGCCCCCTCATTGACACTCATCGTGAAATCCATATTGTAGTCGGTGGGCTCCTCGTCGACGGCATTTTTGCCCCTCTTCTCAGCATCCTGCACCTCCTGGGGGTCAGTGTCGGTGTCGATTATCGGGTCAGGCTTGTTGCGCACCGTAGCGTCCCGGAAATTGATAAATGAATATTCCTCGGCCTCCTCCTGATCAGAGAGTACGAATGTAAAGATTGAATTAGGCGCTGTAGTCATGTTAACGGATATATCCACGATTCCAGGTTTGCCCTTGATGGATGCCCGTCCGTTGCCATATATCCGTCCGTACCATATCGGACTAAGTTTCTCCGGCACGTCATAAACAAGAAAATCTGACGCATCGGTGATATTGAAATCAAATGTAGCGTTATGGAAATATTGGTGACCTACCCATCCGTTGAGCCTGGCTGTGTGTCCGTCTTCATCATGCAGAGTGAGTTTGTCGAGTCTGATTATTCCGGGCCTGATATGTATGCTGTCGGTGGCTGAATACCATGTGTTGGTGAAATCTATTTTCATCTTTACAGAATCAGCCATTATGTCACCCTCAAGGTCAAGATCCGAGAATGTACCGAATAGCCTTGCCCGGCCCGATGCATAACCGCTGACATCTGATGTGAATGCCTCCATGAACGGTTTCATGAATCCTACCTTCACCTTGTCGGCATTGATGTTGATGAGCAGTTCTTCATTAGGAATATAGATTGATCCGTCGAGATAAGACTTACGTGCATTGTCGGTAATATCGGCGCTGAATTCAAACAGCTTTCCGGAGTCACCGAGCTTAAGAGTCACATCGGCGTCACCTAACACGCAGTAGTTGTAGCCGATATTCTTTACGCTCAGTCGTTCGCAGGTGATATCAGGTGCTTGTCCGAGCAGCCCTTTGCCATATATCGTGCCCGATGCGTTGCCGGATATTAGGGCATTATTGATTTCGAGGGTCTCGAATATGTTTATCAGCTGTATATCGCTGAGGGTGACGCTGAGCAAGTCCGAATCAAGCTTGCCGGCTGTACCGTTGATGCTTATGGACTCGGTGAAGGTGCTCATCACGAAATTATTGACGATCAGCGCGTCTTCATCATAAATTATGGTCGATGGTCTGATCTGCCATGTATCATCACCAAAGTTGATCTGACTGTCGTCAAATGTCACATCGGCACATAAGTCTTTGCCCTCATTACGATAAAGATAGGTATCAAAGCGTATTCGACCATTAATAGGAATCGTTCGCTCTATTTCCCAGTCTATATCAGAATGTAGTCTGGAATCAGCGGCATTTACGGTGGCCATCAGGTCCATATCGCCTTTTTTTGTTGGGAAATGCGTTGTGAGGTAGACGTTGCCTGTCGCCGCCATACCATCCAGGGCTACGTTAAGGGCTGAATTGCGAACTACTTTATTGCCCTGTAGAATCCAGGGAATAGAGATATTCAGAGATGCTTTGAGGGAATGTTCGGCAAAATCGCCGAATATTTCTGCTTTTTTCACAGGTTGCACTCCCAGATTGAAAAATTCTGCTATGTCCTGGGGCTTGTTAATAGTGAAGTTGAAGGAGAACCGGTTGCTGTCTGTGCTGTCAGCGACCTCATATTCAGAGAAGGCAGCAGTGGATAAGGACGGGAGTATTTCAGCAAACATTTTGCCGAATGCTTTACCCAATGTCTTGAACCGGAACCGCCCGTTGATGTTTCCATCAATAAAGTCCGACGTAAGCCATAGCTGCCCATGGTCGGGAGAGTTTTCGGCTTCAAGTTGCAGAGAATTGAGCCGCAAGACGTTGCCATCCGTTCTGGTGATACCTGCATCGTTGATATGCAGGGTGCTCTTGAATAAGTGGGGTCCGCTGCCCGCACCGTATATTCCTATATCGCCACTGAAGGCATATCCACTGAATTTCTTGCCGAGATTCAGTGAATCCGGCTGGAGATTAGCGATAACCAGGTGGCCATCTGCTTGATAGAAATCGCGCTCTCTGTTGGCTCTGAGGTCAACTGAGACATCAGCGAATCTGTCGGGCAGACGTGCTGACATGTCTATGTTGTCTGGTGTAAGCGATGCCTTCAGCTCCGCGTCACGATAGGAATGGCCAATATAATCAAACTGTCGTATCAGGGCGTAGACATCACCTGCGAATGTCTTTGAAGATATGTCGCCTTTAACACTCGCTGATGCGGATACGCGATTGTACTGGGGGCGGTCAAGCAGCAGCCCTAAGAGCAGGCTGTCGACATCGGCATCGAGATTCACATCGTAATGTCCCTTTGTCCGGCTGCGTCTGCAACTGCCTGTGACGGTGGCTGTGGCAAGGTGAGAATCGAGAGAAGCATTCAGCGTCAGATTAGTAATAGAGCCATCGGCATTACCGGCAATTTTTGTGTCGCCCATATTCAGCAGGGCACGGGCAAGCATCCCTTTGTTGGAGTCAGGTATGATACTTGCTATTATTGAGGCAATATTATGATTTGCCTTGACCTCAAATGTCAGGTCATCGGCGACAGTGTTCTCTATATCGGGTAATCCGGTGATGTGTCCGCTTATATCGGTATATAGCATGTGGTCGCTGTCTGAGACGCGCAGTAAGGTTAAATCAAGGTCGGGCAGTGTGCCGGAAATATCGGCCTGAATACCTAAGTTGAGGTCAATATCTCCGAGTATGGGTACGAAAGCCTTTAGATCCGGCAGATAAACGTGAGAATCTTCGGCCAGCGACACCCTCAGAGGTAGTTTACGTCCGGCGACGGCAAGGTCATCATATCCGGTGATGGGCAGCTCGATATCGTCAATGGCGATGTAAGAGTCAGGAAGTTTCACAAGAAAATCTCTTAGAATCAGCTTTGACGGTGACAGTGCTACCTGTGCCCGGAGTTGTCTGAGGCTAAAGCCTGACGATTCATCAAGACTGAGCGATCGTAGCCATACACGGTAGCTGGAGTCACTAACAATTGGAGCGAAGGCTTCGAGATCGAGATCAGTGACCTTGATATGTGAGGTATTGAAGCGTCCCGGTGTTTCCGGCTTAGATTTCACGTCGTAACTCACTGCACAGTCAGTGAGTGAAACGTCATTCAGTCGCAGCTTGAAGTGTGTGGGCTGTTTGTCCGGCTCATTTTTTTTCAGCCTGCTGATAATGCCGTCGATATTTAAAGGTGTGGCGATGCTGTCACGGTAAAGGCACAGGGCGAGATCGTCTATCTCTACATAGTCGATGATGATCTTTTTGTTGAAGATAAAATCCCACATCTCAAATCTTGCATCGATGTGGCCTACGGTGAGCGCTGTATAGTCATTGTCGTCGGCGATAGTCACGCTGTCTATACGTATGGTATTCAGCGGGCTGTAGCTCACATCTGCCATCTCCACTCTGGTACCGAGCAGCTTTGAGAGCTCGGCGCAGGCTATCTCGCGCATCTGTCGGCGAGCCCAGTCGGTGGATAGCAGTATGTAGAGGGTGGCCGGCACTGTAATTATCAGTGTCATTAATATGAGCAGCAGCGACCGAAATATTTTGGCTAATCTATACAGCAAGACAATGATTGATAAGATTGGATACAGACTGCGGGAGGAATTGTCGAGAGCCTTTAAAACAGCCTGACGACCGCAAGTATCAGGGATACTGCGGTCATCAGGACAGGTAATGTTATTTATACAGGAATCGTTTGATGGATTTCTTCGGAGTCTTTTCAAATTCCTTGTCCATCATCTCGTAGCCTGATACCTTGGCGTGAGAGGGTACTCTGGTGTTGAGTACCTTTAGGTTGGCATCCATGGCGGTCTTGATCTTGTCGGCATCCATGGTCTTGAACACAGGATCTTCGTGGTTGGGATAAATGAGAGCCACAAGCTTATTTCCACGTTGCACCACCAGTGATTCTGCCACGTAGGGGAGGGCATTGAGCTCCTGCTCGATTTCCTCGGGGTAGATGTTCTGTCCGGACGGACCGAGAATCATGGTTTTCGCGCGGCCACGGATATAGATGTATCCATCGCTGTCTACGGTACACACATCACCGGTTGACATCCATTCGCCATCAAACACAGCCTCGGTGGCCTCGGGATTCTTGTAATAACCTTTCATCACGTTGTCGCCTCTCACCCATAATACACCGGCTACATTGGCCGGGTCGGTGCTCTCAACACGTACTTCCATACGGTCTACAGTCTTGCCGCATGATCTGGGGCGCTGGATATCCCACTGTGCGTAAGCTACCAGCGGACCGCACTCGGTCATGCCGTAGCCCACGGTGTAGGGGAAATGTATGCTGCGCAGGAATTTCTCCACTTCGCCGCTGAGAGAGGCTCCGCCGATTATCAGCTCACGCATCTGTCCGCCGAAGGCATCTATGATACTCTTGAGAATTTTCTTACGTATCTTGTCTTTGATAACCGGCACCATCAGACCGATGCGCAAAGCCGGCTTCTTAAGCTGTGGGAATACCTTGGCGCGGATTATCTTCTCGATGACGAGCGGCACGGTGACGATGAGCTTGGGACGCACTTGTGCAAATGCCGAGAGCACAACGGCCGCTGTCGGCGGTCTGGTGATGAAGTGGATGCAGCAGCCTTTGGTAAAACAATGGATCAGGTCAACCATCAGGCCGAACATGTGGGCCAGCGGGAGCATACACACTGCCCCGTCACCGGGTTTGAGGAAGTCGAGACCATCGATACAGTATTGCAGGTTGGACCACAGGGCGCGGTGTGTCAGCATCACGCCTTTGGGGCTGCCGGTGGAGCCGGATGTATAGTTGATCACGGCCACATCATCGGGCGCCGCATCATAATATTCGACATCGGCTTTGGTGAACTCAGCCGGATAACGTTCACCGAAAATCACATTCACACGGTTGCGCATCTCATTGAGGGCGTCGTTGCGTGAAAAGAGTATCTCGTAGTCGGCAAGTGAGACCACACTTTCCACTCCCGTAAGCCGGTCCATGTCGAGATGCTTCCAGATAGCGACATCAGCAAACACCACACGGGCATCGCTGTGCGCCAGAAGATTCATGATGCTCTCGGGCGTGAAGTCGTGAAGCAGAGGCACCGCAACAGCTCCGTAGGTAACGATTGACAGAAAGGAAGTAGCCCACAGGGCTCCGTTTTTGCCAACAATTGCTATCTTGTCACCGGGTTTGATACCGATTCTATTGTAAATCAAGTGCATCTTCGCAATTCTGAGAGCCACATCGGTGTAACTGAGGTCAAGCCCGCCGATGTCACTGAGCGACTGGTGTCCCCAGTTGTCGCGTATGGCCTGTTGCAGATACTTGTTCAGACTGTCTTTTCTTTCCATCTAATAAGGTTTTAGTTGCAAAATTACATATTTATTTCCAACTATTAAAAACATTTGGTGCATTTAATAATTATGCCTACCTTTGTCAGAGGCAGGATGTCTGCTTTAATAACAATCAAAAGATGAAAAATATATGAAAATATTGAAATTTTATTTTATTTTTGCTTTCATGTGCGCCATGATGACGACTGAGGCCCAGATTCCGTATAAAGTGATAGTGCCGGTGTCTGATCTGGCAGATGGAGAGTGGGTGTATATGTCAGATATTGATAAGCGTATCTATGTGGACAGTGCGCGTGTGGCCGATCATACAGCTGTGTTCAAGGGGGATGTCGACGAGCCATATATGGTATCTTTCTCAGCAGGTGACCACCGTTACGGTACACTTGTGCTGGAACAAGGTACTTCCACCATAAATCAAGCTACGGGATTCGGTGTTGGCACAATGCTCAACGACCGTCTCAAGTCAGTGATAGATGAACTCACTGCCGTGGCATCGGCAGCCCAGGACGGCAAAAGTGACAGAGATTCCATTATTGCGAAATATGTTGAGATCGAGCGTAATGCCATCAGCGAAAACTCCGACAATCCGATCGCATATTTCCTGTTTCTCGACCTCTCGTCATATATTCCTGATACCGAGCAACTGGAGCTGGTATCAGCTTATCCGCAACTTGCCGAATACGATATGGTCAAGCATATAGCTACTATTGCCGGAAACAAGCGTGATACACAGCCCGGATGCGCTATGAGGGATTTTGAGGTCAGCTTCGACGGCTCCACCACCAGGCTCAGTGACTATGTGGGCAAAGGAAAGTATGTGCTGGTAGACTTCTGGGCAAGCTGGTGCGCACCGTGTATGCGTGAGCTTGCCACTCTGAAGCAGCTCTATGAGCAGTATTCAGACAAAGGACTGGAGTTTCTCGGAGTGGCAGTGTGGGATGAGCCGGAGGCCTCGCTATCCACAATAAGCTCTAAGGAGATACCCTGGCCATGCATAATCGGCGGGGGGGAGGATGTCACCGATGTCTATGGCATAAATGCTATCCCGTGCATAATATTGTTTGGGCCGGACGGTACTATTCTGTCTCGTGACCTGCAGGGCGATGCACTCCGCCTGATGTTGGAGCAGGAATTCAAGCCTTTACCTTGAGTACCTGTCGTATTGCGGGAGGAGCGAGATATACAGCCACCACCGCACCCGTACAATCTGCGATGAAATCCCAGGGATCGGCTGATCTGCCGATATTCATTACGCCCTGCGCGAATTCGTCAAGAATGCTGAAGGAGAGCACCACTCCAAACAAGGCCCACATCATGGACGGGGTTATCCTCTCCTGTCGGTTGTTACGCTGCCAGTCAAAAGCGATCGCACCGAGTAATCCGCCCATCATGGCTGCATGAATGAATTTGTCTATGTGAGGTATGGTAGGTAATTGATCTGCACCTACGGGATGGCTCACCATTGTTGCATATAATATTATCGTTACAATAAGCATGGTAGGCCAATAATCGAAAATCTCTTTTACCTTGTTCATAATGAGCTGAATTTTGAAGTGAATAATTGAAACTTGAAGAACGATAGTCAGAATGTGGCTGTCGGTGTAATCTACTGTAACGGGTTACGGGTGACTGATTCTTGACTTCCCTCTGATATTTCAACACCCAGCTCAGTGAAATGGTTACGGTCTTAAGATTTTTTAGAATTTGAGGATTGAGGCATCACTTATTTTCAAAAGACATTACCTTGTTGTATAGCCTTTTTTTCTCATAGGGCCATTTGAGCTGTTCGGCCTCTATCTTTTTGATTTCACCGGCCACTGATTTATCGCCACGCCCGTATCGCTCGCGCAGTGTGGTCAGATGTTGTTGTGTCTGCTCGCAATCGTCAAGAAATGCCATCAATCCTCTGGCTGCGTCACGAGCCTGCTGGTTCTTGAGCCTGCTGAAGTCGCCACGAGCGATATCCTCATCGGTGATGAGGACTTTATCGCCATTACCGGTCTGTTGGTGCTGAGCCGGCACGACATTTGTGGTGGGGTTGCCGGCAATTCGGGCATCAAGGTCATTTGTGATGCTTACAGCGCCCTCAGTGAGCAATGCCATATCCTCGATATTGTCGAGGTCGGCATCATAGTTCTCGCGTATTTGCGAAGGCTCGAATACGTATATGGTAAGTTTGCCTGGAATCTGCTCACGGTCGGAGGCCCACCATCCGAGGTTACGGTCTTCGTCTATCACCATCATGAAATCATTATAGGGAGAGTTGAAGGGCATACCGATATTCTGCGGCTGCAACACTTCTCCGTCAGGCGACCGGCGTGTCATGAAAATATCGTAGCCTCCTATGGAATTATCACCGTTGTTGGCGAAGTATACTGTAAAGCCGTCTTGCAGCAAGTAGGGATAATTGCTGTCACCGCCTCCTTCATTAAATTCCTTTCCCATTGGTTCGGGTGGGAGAGAAGACCCGTTGTCGAGCATCTTGCATGTCATAAGCACAAGGTGGCCGTCAGATGGCTGTGCCCAGAACAGCTGCTTGCCGTTTTGGGTGCGGTACACCATCGTTGTCTCCACGTCAGACAGATCTATCGGTAGACCTGAGTTGTCGAGCAGGTCACCGGCATCTGCAGATATCATATAGTTGGAGAAGAAATCTGCTGAATCAACTCTAAGTTTGGCGACAAGTTTGATTTTCTCGACTCTGTCGAGCATGTCTCTGGCCATACTCTGTTTGTCTTCGTCGACCAGATCAATCATTGATGGCTCTTCTACGGGTTCTGGTTTGGGCTCAGGTTTGGCCGTGGTAGCCTTTCTTGCAGTACATGTAAGTGCAAGTATCGCAATGAGTGATGTCGCTATAATATGTTTCATGATCTTCTGATGTATTGACCTTTTAAACAATTAACTATTTTGATAAGGTTTAAATATGGGGAATTAAAAAAACTGGCCAAAGTTACTAACATTTGCCTAAATAGCAAAAATCCATCTGAATTTTGATTTACGACTACAATTTTGCTTACCACAGTAAGGAATGATGATGCGGGGACTACGATCCGGCCTTTTGGATGATTTCGGAATTAGGCACCCGTCTGAATTTCAAGGTGGCAGATTGAGATGGAAATCCGAATGAAATCATAGAGCGATCGGACGACATACGCGCGTAAGTGTCACCGGGTACAGGGTGGCCGTTGACATCAATCCATTTGAGATCAAAGTCATCTGCAAATATTGTGGGGCGGATATGTCCTTTTATAGCTGTCGGTTGCCATCTCCCGGAATTGTTAACCGCACCATCAACATAAATGATGTCATAACCGCCTTTGCCATCGGCTACAGTAGCTAAGACATAGTGACCGCCAACCGAGACCTTGGCAGGATCGGCATCCTTTCCGAAGTATTCCCAGAACCCTTCGTTAAGATCATCTGATGATGTAATCCGTCGTATCAGCTGTGTGATGCCGCCCTCATAGTGGTCTGTGATGGATTCAATATTAAGTTGGGTCAACTGGATACGCCGGCACAGGCCCTCACCTGTCAGTGTCAGGGATACCTCACCCGGAGCGATTGGTACGGACGTAACCTCTCTTGCCGACTCCGATCCCACAATCAGGGTCGCATTCACGCCGTCATAGTCGATTTTTATTGAATTGTAGTCATCGTACGCTACATCTCCATCCACGTGATACACTTCACTTTTGTTTCCGGTCTCTACGGTAAGGGTCGCCGGAGCGACATATACATCGTCCTGCCGGTCTGAGGGAGGGAGTGAAAGAGTGGCCCTGCATAATCCCCGGGCCGAAGGCCAGATGACACTCCATTCAGGGGCTTTAATCCTTACGTGTATCAGAGCGCTTACTGCACCCTCTTCGATCATTCCTACAGTCTGTCGGCCTGAGATTCTTATCGCAGGCTCATACCAATCCTCGCGTGAATATGATATCTCTGTGGCGCTCAATACACACAATGCGGCAAATACCAGTTTCTTGATCATTTTTTTGAGCATACACTTTTTTGTGGAGAAAGATACTGAATTTCTCCGACAAGTGAATGTTTTGCAAAGATAGCTCATAATGTGAATTTACAGAAAACTATTCAAAAAATGGCATGAAATTTGCTGAATATTCTCAGACAAGATACACATTGATAAAAATAATTGTAATTTTGCAGAGAAAAGAAATAAAGGTAAGGCTCGGATGAAGTTATCAAATAAAATATTTATGGTGGCGGTATGCCTTATTACCACTATTACGTGTATGGCATTGGCTTTGCCGGGAGAAAATTACCCCAAGGGCGAAAGCGATGTTACCGTAAGTATCATCAACTGCTATCCGGGGCCGGATATATATGAGCTTGAGGGGCACACCGCTCTCCGCATTAAAGGCAATATTGACGGGATGCCGGTGGATCAGGCAATCAACTACGGAGTATTTGATTTCAATTCCCCGAATTTCGTATATCGCTTCGTAAAGGGCGAGACAGACTATATGGTGGTCGCGGAGCAGTGGGAAAGGTTTGTATCCAGATACATAGGTCAGGGCAGGAAGGTGGTGGAGCACGAGGTGCAGCTTGATTCTGTACAGACCATGCGCCTTCTCTATCTGCTGGCACGTAATCTTGAACCTCAGCAGCGGGTATACAGATATAACTATGTCAAGGACAATTGCGCGTTGCGGCCGTTGCGCATCATCGAATCGGCGACAGGTGACAGCATAGTGCTACCCGAGCCCGAGAATGATGCGTCAGCTGACAATACCTATCGTGATGTGATGCGTCGCTATCATGGTAATTATCCATGGTATCAGTTCGGTATAGATCTGGCGCTGGGGTCCGGAATCGACTATCAGATCACCGCATCACAAAAAGCTTTCGCTCCGGTGGTGCTCGATGCCCAGCTTGATAGAGCCTTGATGGGGGGGCGTCCTTTGATAAAAAAAACTAATGTGATCTACGAGGGCCACGATGCCACACTGTCCGCTACTCCCGGATACCTTACACCGCTGACAGTGAGCTGGGTGCTATTTGCCTTGGCTCTGGCCTTGACCATTTCAGACTACCGTCATCATCGTGTCACCCGATGGTTTGATACCGTGTTTTTCGGTATGGAGGGACTGGCGGGACTCCTGCTCACATTCCTTATCTTTGTGTCGGTGCATGAGGCCACGTCGCCCAACTGGCTGTATCTCTGGCTCAATCCTTTGAGCCTGATTGTGCCCGTATTCATTTGGTTAAAAAAATGCAAGATAGTGGTTTTTTCGTATCAAATCATTAACTTTGCAGCATTATT
>CAZBWZ010000049.1:0-15270 GCA_964495725.1 uncultured Bacteroides sp. | reverse complement strand
CGAAGCAAGGGTAGGAGGTTGATGCGGCGCGAAGTAACTTACCTTTTTTTTATTCCTACACATCGGATCTGAGAATAAGTCGTGAGAGGGCCGGTAAGGAATCGACTACGCTGATCTGATCAGGACAGCTCTCCCGCATCTTGGCTCAGTGCCGTAAAAACATTATATGATGCATCTCTCATTAAAAATCAGCAATCCGGCATTTGTGGCGCTTGCCATGCTGATAGCCTCATGCGGTGGCAACCGTGGGGCATCGGCTTCCGCCCCTGTAGCTCAGGAGAGCGAGGTGTCGGCTGATGTGACCTTTGACGCCGACAGCGCATATGCCTACGTGGCACGTCAGGTGGAATTCGGCCCCCGTGTGCCCGGCAGCGGCGCCTCCGCCGCCTGCGCCGACTGGCTGGCCGGTAAGCTGCGTGAATTCGGAGCCGCGCGTGTCAATCAGCAGCGCGCCCGTGTTAAGGCCTACAACGGCGATATCCTCAATATACAGAATATATCCGCCTCGGTGAATCCTGAGGCAGCCAGGCGCGTGCTCCTGCTCGCCCACTGGGACTCGCGTCCGTGGGCCGACCACGACCCCGATCCCGCGATGCGCGACAAGCCTATAGACGGAGCCAACGACGGAGCCTCCGGCGTAGGCGTTATCCTTGAGACAGTGCGTCAGCTGCAGGCCAGAGCGCCGCAGGTAGGTGTCGATGTGCTGTTTGTCGATGCCGAGGACTACGGTCGCCGCGAGGGTGACGGCGAGGACAGCGAGGGTGAAGACTCGTGGGCCCTGGGCACACAATATTGGGTGGCCAATCCCACATTGCCGCTGGAATCCATCGACCATGCCGTGCTGCTGGATATGGTGGGCGGAAAAAACGCGGTGTTCCCCCGTGAATATTTCAGTCAGAAGAGCGCTGCGTATGTCGTGGACCAGCTCTGGCGTGCCGGCACAAGGGCCGGCCACAGCTCGCGATTCGTCAACGATCTCGGCGGAGCCATCATCGACGACCATGTATACCTCCAGCGCGCGGGTGTGCCTGCCATCGACATCATCGAGAGCGCCAACCCCGCTACCGGATCGTTCAACCCCACCTGGCATACCCGCGCCGACAATATGGAGAATATTGACCGGCAGAGCCTCCGGGCAGTCGGCGAGACCCTCCTTGACCATATATATTCCTTAAAGTGACATCAACCAAAAAATCAGGCACAATGACTATAGATCAGAAACAAGACGAGATCATCGAGGAATTCAACGATATAGACGATTGGATGGACCGTTACGGCTATATCATAGACTTAGGCAACGCCTTGCCGGCTATCGATGAGAAATACAAGACCCCCGACCACCTTATCGACGGATGCCAGAGCCGCGTATGGCTCAATGCCGAATACAAGGACGGCAAGGTGGAGTACACCGCCGACTCCGATGCCATCATCGTCAAGGGTATCATATCGCTGCTCATCGACGTGCTCTCCGGTCACACACCCGACGAGATACTGTCGAGCGACCTGCGTTTCATCGATGCCATCGGCTTGGGTGAGAACCTCTCGCCCACACGCTCCAACGGCCTCCTTGCCATGGTGAAGCAGATGAGGCTCTACGCCCTCGCATTCAAAGAAAAATACAATAAATAAACAGTGCCATGCCCGACACACAAGCATTACACAAGGCTCTTGGTGAGAGAATCCTGATACTCGACGGCGGCTTCGGCACCTTGCTGCAGACCTACGATCTGGGCGAGAGCATGGGCTGTAACGATATCCTGTCGGTGACGCGCCCTGATATAGTGCGAGACATCCATCGCCGCTATCTCGATGCCGGCGCGGATATTATCGAGACCAACTCATTCAACACCAACGTTATATCGCTTGCCGACTACGGGCTGGAGCTGCGCGCACGCGAGATCGCCCTGGCTGCCGCCCGGGTGGCCCGCGCCTGTGCCGACGAATATTCCACACCAGAGCACCCGCGCTTTGTGGCCGGCTCGATGGGGCCCACCAACCGCACCCTGTCCATGTCGGCCGATGTCAATGACCCCGCGCGGCGTGACATCTCATTTGCCGCGATGCGTGACGCATACCGCGAGCAGGCACGCGGACTGATTGAAGGCGGTGTGGATCTGATACTGATAGAGACCGTATTCGACACGCTCAACGCCAAGGCCGCCATCGCGGCGGTGCGCGAGGTGTCGGCCGATATCCCCGTGATTGTGTCGGCGACGGTGAGCGATGTCTCCGGACGCACGCTCACGGGCCAGACCGTTGAGGCTTTCTGTGCATCGGTGATGCACGCGCGTCCCCTGGCCGTGGGCCTCAACTGCGGATTCGGAGCGCGCAGCATGATGCCGTATCTGCGCAGACTTGCCGCCGTGGCTCCTGTGGCTGTGTCGGTGCATCCCAATGCCGGTCTGCCCGACCTCGACGGCAACTATGATCAGACACCCGGCATGTTTGCTGCCGATCTGGCGGAGATATGCCGCGAGGGGCTGGTCAACATAGCCGGGGGCTGTTGCGGCACCACCCCTGCCCACATAAGGGCGCTGGCTCAGGCGGTGAGAGGTATGGAGCCGCGCCGGGTGCCCGCCGATCCCGGCGTATGCGTGCTCAGCGGTCTCGAGCCCCTGCGCATAGTGCCCGAGACCAATTTTATCAACGTAGGCGAGCGGAGCAATGTGGCCGGATCGGCAAAATTCGCCCGGCTCATAAGAGAGGGAGCCTACGACGAGGCCCTTGAGATAGCCCGTGCGCAGGTACAGGCCGGCGCACAGATAGTGGACGTGTGTATGGATGCCCCGATGATAGACGCGGCGGCGGCCATGCGCACATTCCTCAACATGATGTCGTCCGAGGCCGAGATATCGCGTGTGCCGGTGATGATAGACTCTTCTGACTTTGATGTGGTGGAGACCGGCTTGCAGTGCATACAGGGTAAGGGTATCGTCAATTCCATATCCCTTAAGGAGGGCGAGGAAAAATTCCTCGACCATGCTCTCACGGTGATGCGCTACGGAGCGGCTGTCGTGGTGATGCTATTCGACGAGCAGGGGCAGGCCGACACCTGCGACCGCAAGATCGCGGTGGCGCGCCGAGCCTATGATCTGCTCACCGGCATAGGATTTCCCCCGCATGACATCATCTTCGACCCCAACGTGCTCGCCGTGGCTACCGGTATGCCGGGCCATGACCGCTATGCTCTGGATTTCATCGAGGCCACACGCTGGATCAAGAGCAATCTCCCGGGAGCCAAGGTGTCGGGCGGGGTGTCCAATCTGTCATTCTCATTCCGGGGCAACAACACCGTGCGCAAGGCCATGCACTCGGTATTCCTGTATCATGCCATAAACGCGGGCATGGACATGGCTATCGTGAATCCGCAGATGCTGCAGCTCTACGATGACATAGAGCCGGAGTTGCTGCGGCGCATCGAGGATCTCATACTATATCGCCGCGAGGATGCCTCCGAGCGGCTTATCGCTCTGGCGGCCACACTGGATGGCGCAGGCCCGGGGCCGGTGGAGGCCACCGAGCAATGGCGTACACTCTCAGCAGACAAACGCATACTCCATGCCATGCTCAAGGGCGACACGGCATATATCGCTGACGACACTCTTGAGGCCTACCGCACTCTGGGCGAAGCCGTGGCCGTGATCAACGATGTGCTCATGCCGGCTATGGCGCGGGTGGGCACTCTCTTCGGCGAGGGCAAGCTGTTTCTGCCGCAGGTGGTGAAGTCAGCCAAGGTGATGAAGACTGCCGTCGCTGCCATCGAGCCCTATCTCAAGGCCTCGGTATCCGATGTGTCCAAGGCTAATAAGGTGGTGTTCGCCACCGTAAGGGGCGATGTGCACGACATAGGCAAGAATATCGTGTGTGTGGTGCTGTCATGCAATGGCTTTGACGTTACCGATCTCGGCGTGATGGTCGAGCCCGGGCGCATTGTCGATGAAGCTGTCGCGACAGATGCCGCCGCGATATGCCTGAGCGGCCTCATCACCCCGTCGCTCGTGGAGATGGCTCATGTCGTTGAGGAAGCCGAGCGCCGTGGGCTCCGCATCCCCATCATCGTGGGCGGCGCCACTACCAGCGAGATACATACGGCTGTCAAGTTGGCCCCGCTATACAGCGGGGTGGTGATACGTTCGGGCGATGCCGCCGACAACGCGTCGATAATGTCGCGTCTCTGTTCGGATAGCCGCGATGAGTATATCGCGGAGGTCAGGAGCCGTCAGGCCATGCTTGCAGCCTCACATGATAACGCACATAATAATAATGAGGCCGATGGTCACGCTGCCCCTGATCTGCATGATCACCGTAGTGTGAAGGTCTCGTCCGGGCCGTGTCCGTGCTGCGTGCGCGACGGATATGTCGAGGCGGCCGTCACCGATCTCATTCCCTATATCAACTGGAGCTTCTTCTTTGCCGGATGGCAGATGCCCGGGCGGTATCCGGAGATATTCGGGCATCCCGAGCGCGGAGCCGAGGCCCGCCGCCTTTACGATGACGCCCAGGCCATGCTCGCGGAGATAGTGGCCGGGGATCAGCTGAACGCTCGCGGTGTGATACGCAGTTATAAGGCCGAGGCCGAGGGCGATGACATAGTGCTTCATACTCCCGGCGGCCGATGTGCGCTGCCCATGTTGCGTAATCTCGCCACGGGTGAGAGTATCGCGGATTATGTAGACGGTAGTGTCACGCTCTTTGCCTTGTCAGGAGCGTTCGGACTCGATGCGCTGGTGTCCCGTCACCGCGAGGCCGGTGACGAGTACGGGGCGGCTATGGCCAAACTGCTTGCCGACCGTCTCACCGAGGCCTTCGCGGAGAAGGTGCTACCGGGCGGATGCCGCGTGGCCATCGGCTATCCGTCGGCTCCCGACCATACGCTCAAGCGCGACATATTCAGTCTGCTCGATGTGGAGCGGCTCACCGGGATGAGGCTCACCGGCAACTGCATGATCGATCCTCCGGAATCGGTGTGCGGATTCTGGCTGCCCTCAGGCCGCTTTGTGGATACAGGCCGTCAGACAGCCGGTTCGATCGCCGCTTATGCTCGTCGCCGCGGTCTCTCGGCATCCGATACCCGCCTGTATCTGTCGCCGTTGGCTGATTGACCGTGGAGATGCCCGGTGGAATTGGATATTTGCAATATCACGTCTTGCCGGGGGCATTATATGGATTATTATTTTTGACACTTGCCGTGTAATTTGTATTTTTGCATATCAAAAGATTTACGGATTATGAAAAAACTTATAGCCGCGATTGCTGCGGGATGTATCGCAACCACTGTGTCGGCACAGACTGATAGTGTTGCAAAAGGATTTGAATTCAAGGATATAAAGGTGATACCTACCACCGGTGTCAAGGATCAGAATAAGTCGGGCACATGCTGGTGCTTCTCGGGCACATCGTTTATCGAAGACGAGATACTGCGCAAGGGAGGCGACTCTCTCCATCTCTCCGAGATGTATACCGTGCGCCACTGCTATGACGAGAAGGCACGCCGGTATGTGCGCAACTACGGCGAGGTGAATTTTGCCGCCGGCGGTGCGTGCCCCGATGTCACATATATAATGAAGAAATACGGCGCGGTGCCCTACGATGTGTACACCGGTCTCAACTACGGTGAGGATAAGCATGTACACGGCGAACTCGATGCCATGCTCAAGAGTATGCTCGACGTGGTCAACAAGCGCCCTAACAAAAAGCTCTCCACTGCATGGCAGGGCAGCATCGACGGTGTGCTCGACGCCTATCTCGGCGAGGTGCCCGAGACATTCGTTGTCAACGGCGTCACATATACGCCTGTCACATACTTCGAGAGCCTGAACATCAACCCTGATGATTATGTGGCTCTCACCAGCTTCACCCATCATCCTTTCTACGAGGGCTTCGCTCTGGAGGTGCCCGACAACTGGATCAACTATCAGTATCTCAATGTGCCTCTCGATGAGCTTAAGGCTGTGGTGGACTATGCCGTGGAGAACGGTTATCCCGTGGCATGGGCCGCTGATGTGAGCGAGAAAGGTTTCAAGTGGTATGATGGTGTGGCGCTTATGCCCAAGGCTAAGGCCAAGGAGGATATGAGCGACACCGAGCTCGCACGCTGGGTCACTCTCAGCGACAACGACCGCGTGGCCCAGCAGTATGATTTCAAGGGTCCGGTGCCCGAGATCGAGGTCACACAGGAGCTGCGCCAGCAGATGTTCGATAATCAGGAGACCACTGATGATCATGGTATGGAGATAGTGGGCTATGCCGAGGATCAGGATGGCAAGCGCTATTATAAGGTGAAGAATTCATGGGATGACAACCAGAAATACGGTGGCTATCTCTATGTGTCCGAGCCATACTTCCTGGCCAAGACCCTCGATATCATGGTACACCGCGATGCTGTGCCCGATAAGATCGCAAAGAAACTGAATCTGAAATAAATGGGCTCTCTGTCAAGAAAATCCGCGGCCATCGTGGCCGCAGTGCTTTTTCTCATCTCGGCCCAGGGCTGCAAGACCACCCAGGCCAATATGTATGATGCCTACGCCAAGGCCATCGAGGGAGAGAAAGCCCGCGATGCCGATGATGTGGTGATCGGTAGCAGACGTGAGATGGGCCATACATCGGTGATGCTCGGCGAGAACGACTCGATAGATGTCATACCCAAGCGTCTGTTCGTAACGAAAGATGGCGGAGGCATCAGGGAAAACCTGCGCCGCTATTGTGTGGTGGTAGGTCAGTTCAAGCAGCTCTTCAATGCCAAGTCAATGCGCGAGCGCCTGGCCGACGGCGGATATCCCGGATGTTTCGTTGCCGAGACCTCGGAGCCGTATTATTATGTGATCGTGCGTGGCTACGACTCGATCAACGAGGCCGCGGCGATGCTGCACAAGGTCGAGGGTGACAACACCTTCAGATTCAAAAAACCTCTGCCATTCATCATCTCCACCTCCGGGCGCTGATCACCAAATAGTATAAAGAAAAACGCAACCGCTCCGCTACAACCGCGGAGCGGTTGCGTTTTTCATGCATGACACAGTGGACTCCGAGGCTCCGTGATGTAATCTCCGAGGCTGTTCCTTGACCCACATACTGACTTTGTCCGATTATGTCTCCACGGCTTGAAAAGTATGATTGCTGATAATCAGAACGATGAAAAATTTTTTAAAAATTTTGACAAAATAATTTGGAGATTTCGAAAATGCACCGTAACTTTGCACCCGAAATCAACAAGGTATTACGCGAGAGAGCAAAAAACCGATTCCAAAAAAATCAAAAAAAAGTTGATAAAAAATTTGGAGGTTTCAAAAATATGACGTAACTTTGCAGCGCAAAAGCAAAGAAACGATGCTTCAAAAATGGTGCGGTAGTTCAGCTGGTTAGAATACCTGCCTGTCACGCAGGGGGTCGCGAGTTCGAGTCTCGTCCGCACCGCAGAGGAGAGAGGAGAATGAGTAATTGTTAATCTTCGGATTACGTTACTCATTCTTTTTTTGTATATCTTGTTCAGCCGATCTCCGGCATCAGAGTGCGGGGTCTTCCGGAAAGCTGACGAAATTTCAGCCGTAAGTCTTGTGCATTACAAAATTTATGGTTACCTTTGTGTCAGATGAAGCAGCCGGGGGCCTATGACCCGATCTGCCGGCGTGAATGTCAAAAATAATATCATGAGATCTGTCAATACCCACATTCTGTTAGTCCTGATGACGATAACGGCTATGTTGTCGCTTACGTGCTGCACATATGCCGACCCTGAGTCGACACTGCTCCAGGCCGAAAGCGACCTGCAGTACGGTGACCTCGAGCGCGCCGCCTCAAGCTGCGACCTGCTGTGCGACTCAGCCGCCACCGAGCTGTCTCCCACACAACTTTGCCGTGTGGCCCTGATCTATGCCAAAATCTCGGAGAAATGCGAGCAGGCCGACTACATGGCCGCAGCCGCCAAATGCTTTGACAAGGCCATAGGTATATGCAACGACTCCATAGAGAGCTACATCGAGTCGCTCAATATCGAAGACCAGAGTTACGTGAGGGTGATACGCGAGGTGAGCCGCACCCTTAATACTCCGGTGGATATGTCAAGGGAGTTTGAAGACGAGGAGTATGGCGACAGCGCCACCCACACCACTGACCATGACGGCGTGACCATGGCAAAAGATCTCTCTGCTAAATCTACAGCATCGCTATGAGCAAAGACTGGCAAGAATCACTGCGCTCGCTGCTGCCCGACGGATACACGCCGGAGCCCGAGCCGCAAGCGGTCGCTGCCCCGTCTCCGCTGCCCCGTCTCGATGTGATGGTAGACCGCAAGCGTGCGGGCAAGACCGCCACCATAATCTCAGGCTTCGACCCTGACGACAGCCGGGCCACCGACCTTGCCGCATCGCTGCGCAAGCGCCTCGCCACCGGCGGCTCTGTGCGCGGCGGCGAGATACTGATACAGGGCGACCGCGCCGCCGATGTGCTTGTCCTGCTCAAGGAAAAGGGATACAAGGCCCGCCGTATCTGACACATTATGCTGAAGATATACAAGGCATCGGCCGGATCCGGCAAGACATACACCCTCGCATACGAATACATACGCACACTCCTGGGAGTGAAGAAACAGCAGTCAGGCACATACCGGCTCAATCACCGTGAATGTGCGCCCGACGGCTCATATCTGTCCCACCGCCACCGCCACATACTCGCCATCACCTTCACCAACAAAGCCACAGAGGAGATGAAGAAGCGAATCATCAACGAGCTCGACAGCCTGTCGTTCATGCCCGGGGCGGGGGAGAGTGATTCAGACTATGCTCCGAAGCTGTGCCGCGAATTCGGCTGCGACCGCCGGCAGCTCGCTGAGAGCGCGTCGCTTGCCCTTGACCAGCTGCTCGACACATATACCGACTTCAACGTCACTACCATAGACTCCTTTTTCCAGCGTGTGCTGCGCACGTTTGCGCGTGAGCTTGACCGTCAGGGCGATTTCGCCATCGAGATCAACGACCGCACAGCCCTGCAGATGACTGTCAACACCATGCTCGACGATTTCAACCGCAACCCCGAGCAGGCTCCGGCCCTGCGGCAGTGGCTCATAGACTTCATGATGAGTTCGGTCGACGATGGCAGCAAGTCCAACTTCCTCAACCGTAGTTCCAGCCTGTATTCGCGTCTCATCGACCTCGCCACACAGATATGTGATGAGAAATTCAAGCCCTATTCCGCCGCCATGCGCAAGTATCTGGGTGTCGGCGATGCAGACGGAGGCTCACCGGCCCGGCTCGCGGACACAGTAGACCGGCTGCGGCGCATCTGCAGCCGTATCCCGGCGGAGCTCTCGGCGCGTGTCGACGCGATGTGGAGTGACTTCGCCGCCGACGGCATCACGCCGGAGATGCTTGCCGGACGTGCGGTGAGCACCAGATTCCTCACCGATATACTCCCCGGTAAAAAAGTGCCCAAGTACAGCGACCTCCAGAACAAGAAGCTCATTGACACCATCAACGGCGAGGCGATGCCCTTCACCAAGTCGCGCTTCAAAGGCAACGACACGCATATAGAGCGGGTACGCCAGGAGCTGGATCACGCCGTAAGGGCATATTACCGGTATTATGATTACCAGACGCTGCTCAAGGCTCTGCCTCAGCTGTCGCTGCTCGCATACGCGTGGCGCTATCTCGACAGTATCATCACCGACAACAATACGGTGCTGCTGTCTGACACCAATCATCTGCTCCACCGCATCATAGGGGCCGACGAGACCCCATTTATCTACGAGCGCATGGGAGTGAATCTCACCAACTTCCTCATCGATGAATTTCAGGACACATCAAAGATGCAGTGGATGAATCTTAAGCCACTGGTGGCCGAGAGCCTCGGACACGACCATGACAATCTGATAATAGGCGATGAGAAACAGTCGATCTACCGGTTCAGAAACTCCGACTCGTCGCTGCTGCACACGCAGGTGGCCGATGTAGACTTCCCGGTAGGAGCCGGCTACGATACACGTGTCGAGGGTGACCGTCCCGGCCAGAACACCAACTGGCGCAGTGCGGCCGATATGGTGAGATTCAACAACACTCTCTTCACCCTCCTTGCATCGCACTACGGTGTGGAGGGATACGACAATGTGATACAGCAGATCGCCCCTAAAAAAGCCGATGTGCCGGGATATGTCAGATTTATCAATACCGGTAGCCGGGAGGTGCCGGAGGACGCTGACCTGGACAAGGAGCACGAAGAGGCCCCCGATGTAATCACCTCCATGGCCGGGGATATGCGCCGGCAGCATGACGATGGACATTATGACTGGTCGGATATCGCCGTGCTGGTCAACCGTAATGTCGAGGGCGCGCAGGTGATAGAGCAACTCTCTGCCCTCGGTATCCCAGTGGTATCAAGCGACTCCATGCTGCTGCGCAAGTCGACAGCCGTGATGATGGTGGTATCGGTGCTGAGGATATATGCCGAGAGCCATTCCAACCGCAAGGTGACGGTGCGCAAGGGCAATATCTATCCCGACACATCGCAGACAGCGGCCATCATCAGTCAGTATAAGTATCTGCGGCAGCGCGGTATGCCGCCCTACCAGGCCATAGTATCGGCTTCAGACACAGCCCTGGCCGACGGCAATCCGGCCGCCGAGGTGGTGGGCAGGCTCATGAAGCACCGTCCCTCGTCACTTGTCTCCCTGATCGAGACCATAATCCTCGAATTCGTGGACGAGGAAGACCGCGCCAGGCAGTCGGCCTATCTTGCCGCCTTTGAGGATTTCGCTATCGAATGGAGCGAGAAATATCCGCCGTCGCTGCCGGGATTCCTTGAGGCATGGGAGTCGCAGAAAGACAAGCTGTCGGTGACATCGTCATCGGAGATAGATGCCGTGTCTGTGATCACGATACACAAATCAAAGGGACTGGAATACGATTGCGTGCATATCCCCTTCGGATCATGGCGCGAGGCCGGACGCGAGTACAGGCTGTGGATGCCGTTTCCGGTGATCGGCTCCCTGCAGGCCGATGACTGTCCGCCAGCCGTCTTTGTCGAGCTGTCAGCGAGAGCGTCCCATCCATCATCCATATTCTATGACACGTACACAGAGAGGCTGAGGGAGGAATATGTGGATAATCTCAACAAGACATACGTGGCCTACACGCGTGCCGGCCGCGAGCTCACTGTATATTATGACGCCGGCAAAGATATAGGCAAGACCTTGAAATCGGTGTTTGACACCGGTAATGACCCTCAGGGCAATACGTGTCTGCTGAGCCTGCACGACGATGCGGAGTATGACACGGCTACCGGCGATCTCACGATCGGCGCTCCGACTGTAAAGATACGTCCCGAGATAAAGAAAACACGCCATCCTGATAAGCCCGGCACCGAAAGCCTCGGCGGATACGGGATCACGGTAAGCAGGGAGATCGACATCCGCACTATCGTAGATGACAATCTGGACGACGCGCTGGATATAGGCGCGGATGCCGATGACACACGCGGATATTCGGCCGACGACTTCATCGACGAGGAGTCGCGACTCAGAGGTATAGCCCTGCACGACATCATATCACGTGTGATAGTGGCGGATGATGCTGAGGCCGCGGTGAGATACCATGTGATGCGCAATGACGTCTCCGCCGATGATGAGACGGCCCTGCTCGCCGACATCAAGGCCATGCTCTCCACTGCCCATCCCGGCCCCCGCCGATGGTTTGCCTCCGATGCCGACGTGCTCACCGAGCAGACCATATACTCGCCGCACACAGGCAAGTCGCGCCGTCTCGACCGCGTGGTGCGCTATCCCGACGGCAGCGTGGATATAATAGACTATAAATTCACGACAGCACACCGGTCGGAGCACCGCCGTCAGGTGGCCGGATACATGAGCCGGCTGCGCACGATGGGCTTTACCGATGTGAGGGGCTACCTGTGGTATCCGCTTATCGCCCCCGATGATATAATTGAAATAAGACAATGAGACCGATGATTAAACGATTGATGCGACGGATGGCGCTCATCTCAGCTATCCTGATGCCGCTGCTGTGCCAGGCGGCCAAGACAGAGACCGTGGGTATCGCCACGCAGCTTGTGCCCGGTGTGATGAATGTGACGGTGATAACCCCCGACGGTTACTCACCCGGCACCAAATTTCCCACGGTGTACCTGCTCAACGGATACAGCGGCGACAACAACGACTGGACTCAGCTGATACAGCCGCGTCTGGGCCAGCTTGCCGATCAGTACGGTATGGTGATGGTGATGCCCGATGGCCGCGACAGCTGGTACTGGGACTCGCCCGTGCGTCCCGACATGCAGATGGAGTCATTTATCATAAAGGAGCTGGTGCCGTATATCGACAGTCATTTTCCTACCGATCCGCAAGCCGGAAAGCGGGCGATCACAGGCCTGAGCATGGGCGGACACGGCGCATTGTGGCTGGCCATGCGCCACAGCGACATATTCGGCAACGCAGGCTCTATGAGCGGTGGCGTGGATATACGGCCGTTCAAGGGCAAGTGGAAGACATCGCAATGGCTCGGCGACCCTGCTGCCAATCCTTCGCGTTATGAGCAGTATACGGTGATGTCGCTCGTGCCTTCACTCCGTCCCGACCAGCTCAACATCATATTTGACTGCGGCAGCGACGATTTCTTCGCCCAGGTCAACGACAATCTGCACAAGGAGCTGCTCGCCCGCAAGATACCACACGATTATACATCGCGTCCCGGTGGTCATTCGCGTCCCTACTGGGCCAATTCAATACTCTATCACCTGCTGTATTTCAACGAGCATTTCAATAAAGAATAAGCGATGAGGCTCACGTCACTCCGGCTCACCAATTTCAAGAATATCCCGAGCGCCGACCTGTCGCTGTCACACAAGCTCAACTGCTTTCTCGGCGACAACGGTATGGGCAAGAGCAATCTGCTCGACGCCATCTATTTCCTGAGCTTCTGCAAGAGCTTTACCGGTGTTACCGATGCCCAGGTGATAAGCCGCGACGAGGATTTCGCCATGCTCACGGCCACATACGTGCGGCGTGATACAGACGAGACCTTGCAGGTGGGGCTGCAGCGGGCGCGCCGCAAGTCGTTCAAGCGCGGTGGCAAGGAATACCAGAGGCTGAGCGAGCATATAGGCAAGTTTCCTCTGGTGATGGTGTCTCCGGCCGACATGTCTCTTGTCGACGGCTCGGGCGAGGAGCGGCGCAGGCTGGCCGATATGGTGATCTCGCAGACCGATCCCGCCTATCTCGACGCCCTCATCCGGTATAACCGCGCCTTGGAGCAGCGCAACCGTATGCTGCGCGATGGTGTGGCGGATCCAGATCTTTATTGTGCTGTCGAGGCCGCCATGGAGGCCTCGGCCAGGTATATCTGCGACCGCAGGGCCCGGTGGGTAGAGCGTCTGTCTGAGATATTCACCGGATATTACTCGGCTATATCAGCTGATTCAGAGCAGGCTACCCTTACGTATTCCTCTCATCTGGCCGATCCTGACACCAGGCTTACCGATCTGTTCAATGAGCGTCGCCACCGTGATCTCGCCATGAAGTATACCACCGCCGGCCCACAGCGCGATGATATCTTGATGGAGCTCTCGGGTATGCCGGTGAGGAGGGTGGCGTCACAGGGCCAGGCCAAGTCGTACACGATCGCGCTGAGGCTCGCGCAATATGACTTTCTTAAGGCGGCAGTGGGCATAGCGCCACTGCTGCTGCTCGACGATGTCTTTGACAAACTTGACGCCAACCGCATGGAGCGCATAATGCAGGTGGTGTCCGGCGACAATTTCGGACAGATATTCATCACCGACACCAACCGCAAGCACCTCGACGAGATATTACAGCACACCTCGGGCGACTGCACGCTGTGGAGCGTGGACCACGGCCAATTCTCGGAGCTGCCGTTCCGTACACCGGCACCGTGACCCCATCCGGATATTGACTCACCTATAAAAAGGATTTGCACTAATGCGACCTCGTATCTGTATCATATTGTGCCTGCTGTTGTTGGCGGCTTGCTCGGGGCACACGCCCGATGAGCGGCTGGCCCGCATCGCCGGCATTGTCTCCGACTCGCCCGGGGAGGCGCTCGCCGCGCTCGACAGCATAGACCCCGGCTCCCTCCCCGAGGCCGACCGCCACTACCATGACTTCCACACCGTAAAGGCCAACGACAAGGCTTACAACCGGCACACCTCCGACAGCCTCATCCTCGATGTCATCGATTACTACGAATCCCATCAATCCACCGGCCTCTACCCCGAGGCCCTCTACTACGGTGGCCGTGTCTACAGCGACCTCGGCGACTATCCCACAGCGATATTTTATTATCAGAAGTCACTTGGCAATATTAATGACGATGATATGTCATCACTCCATCTCAAAGGCAATGTCACCAGCCAATTGGGCCGTCAGTTTAATTATACTCTCAGGCCATTCCGTTCCTGGAAACAACGATACGTATCGACTCCATTTTGTGTGATACTCTGTCATGCTCTATATTGCCGAATATGACTCCATTTTAGAAGCCTACTATGACAGACACGAGTCTCAGCAAGCTCTTATGGAACTCACTATACAACTATCAGATACACGAACGCGAAAAGAATATAGCTCTTGAGTCTCGTAGACAACTTATCTCGTGGCTCGTTGTCACAATATTTATTGTTCTGATTATTGCCATTGTCTTTCTTTCCCATCGAATCAAGACCAGACATACAATAATAAGATTACATGACACTATTTCCAAACTTGAAGCCATACAACAAAAAAAAGAAAATCCCGCACAGCCAATAAGTGTCCTGCCTTCATCCCGGGAATCGTTACGCGAAAGGCTGAAACAAAAAATCAACCAGCTTGACAGTGCCACCTCGACAGAACCGCTTCCGTCTGATTTTGTAGACTCCGATTCTTTTAAAACCCTTTTGAAATATGTCGGGGAGAAAAAATACATAGCGGATTCAGACCCTCTGTGGGGTGAACTCTATGAGCTCATCCTCCAAAATTACCCCTTGTTTGAAACGAACCTGCACCTACTGATTGGCGACAATATCAAACCGCACGAGTTGCAGACAATAATATTAATCAAGTGCGGCATTACACCAACGCAAATGACCTTCCTGCTCGGTAAGGCCAAAGGGAGTATTTCTTCCAGGAGAGTCTCCCTCAGCACCAGAATTCTCGGAGAAAAAACAAACCAAAAGTTTGTGGATATATTAATACGTTCATTATAAATTATTTAAATTAACGTGAGTTCGATATAAGAAAAGGCAGCGTCCACAATATAATAATCAGCC
>CAZBWZ010000048.1:0-15513 GCA_964495725.1 uncultured Bacteroides sp. | reverse complement strand
TCGGCGGTCGAGTCATAGCCGCCCGCCGCCAGCATCGCCGTCAACGGAAAATCCGAGGTGAGGCCCAGGGCCACCACGGAGACCTGGATGAAGCGCTGCTTGCTGCGCTCAGTGCCGGCGGCATCCTTCCATGTGGCCTTGACATAGATATCGCAGGTGCCGGCGGTGAGGTACGGGCCCAACTCATGGGTGTAGGTGCCCGCTGATGCCTGGGCCCTCAGATCCTTGAAGAGAGTGACCGCGCCGTTCATCACCGTCACCTCCAGATCGGCCTTGATACCCGTGGACACGCCCTTGTCCTCGCCGGCAGCATACACGATGTCATACTCATAACTGAGCGATACGCTCTCTCCGGCCTTGATGACCGACTGCGAGACCACAGGCCGCAGGATGAGGGTGGTGGCATCCGAGGAGCCGTCGCCACCGCCGCCAAGCAGCGGTATCTCGGTGGAGCCCACCGATGAGCCCTGCTGGTTGAGCAGGTGGATGGTGACCATACCGGCATCCTCGTCCACCTCCGAATCGATGTCGGCGACATTGCCGGTGAGGGCCTTTTGTTCGAGACTCACGATCTCGCCTTTGATATACTCCTGCACGCGGCGGCCGGAGACAGGCCGCCAGCCCGTCGAGGCATCGCCGCCCCAGTCGGTGTCGCGGGTTATCTTTTCATCAAATATTTCCATAGGTAATTATTGTTGGGTATTAATTGGGGGGGGCTGACGCGGGGCCTCGCGCTAAAGCGCTCGCACTGCCTCAGAAGGCCGGGGTGTGCGTCAGCCACTTCCCCTTCAGGGGGTTGGGGGCTTGTGGCCCGGCTTGCGTTAATTTTTCCAGCGGTCGTCGTTGCGCCAGGGCTTGGTGTTGATCCAGCGGCCTGAGCCGAAGCAGCTGCGTATGGCCTCCCATACCAGACGCGCGCCTTTGTAGACGTAGGCCACGGTGTGACCCAGCGCGATTATCGTCTCTATTGTCTTTCCACTTTTCTTTATCATGATTCAGTCTTCGTATATGTAATAAAAAATGTCGTTGTCTTTGGCGGGGAGCGCGTCGTACTGCTGGTCGCTCATCACGGCAAACATGCTCTTGGCGGCTTTCTGCTGGTCAAGGGTGATGATCTCGTCTTTGATGTATTCCTGTACGCGCGCTCCGCTCACGGGCGCTCCGCCAGTGCTGGCGTCGCCTCCCCAGTCGGTGTCGCGTGTTATCTTGCGGTCGTAAATCGGTCTCATGTCTCGTAAATAAAGTAATAGGTTTCTGTGTCTTTGGATTGCATGGCGTCGTAATCGGCGTCGCTCAGGGTCACGAACATCGCCTTGTCGGCTTTGGTGTCGAGGTCGACATCGATATCGATACGGCAGGTCCTGCCGGCTTTCCAGCCGCCGTCGCCGTAGGTGCAGACGGTGGTGAGGAGAGAGCCGTCGTCACCGGTGCCGCCCACCACCAGCGCCCATTGACCGGGGCGAGGTGAGCGACAGGCGGCCTGAAGATCGTCCATGCTCTCAAACAGCCCCAGACAGGGCGATCTGAGATTGGGAGCGTCGAGCCACCCCTCTATGCGCACATTGCGCGAGAATACGGCGTGGCCGGCGGCTGTTACGCGCCCCCCGACGTGGAGGTTGCCGCCTATGCTTGCTGATTGGTCGGTCTGGTAATTCATGTGTCAATTATCTGGCGGCACATCGATGCCGCGGTTACTATAATGCGGTCGAGGCAGGCGCCGGCCACCGGGATGCCACCGTGGCTGTCGAACCGCGCACGCGGCACATACCTCGCCTCGGTGATGCGGGCCCCGGTGTCGCTGCAGCTCCTGAACTCCAGCACGGCCGCTCCGTGGCGCAGCCCGAGCAGACACTGCGGGCGCCCCGGCGAGCCCTCCAGAGCCGGCACACCGCAGGTGGCGAGTGTATGGCGCAGGTCATCGGGCGGCGTAATGGCGGTCACGGCACAGGCCCATCCGCTCATGGCGAAGGAGAGCAGGCGCAGGAAGTCGCGCGGCATGATGACGTGGCCGTAGCAATGGCCCGGGGATATGTGATCCCAGTAGATGTCGCATCCGCGCATGTCGCCTGATATGTCGGCGAGGAGGTGGGGCGGGGCTGCGAGGACGGTCTCGTCGGCCGCCCGAGGCAGCACCGACATGATCACATCATCGATGCTGATGATATCGCGGCCGCGTATGTCGCAGCCCGCGCCTTCGCTCAGGCCCATGGCCTTGCGCACCGCAGTAATCAGTTCACGTGACTTACATATCATATCCCGGTGAATCTGATATTGTGCTCCATGCCTATGCGGCGGGCGACCTCGGCTGAGGTGATCTTGACGGTGGGCACCCTGAATCTGTCGCGCAGCACCCCGGCGGCGTCGGCAAGACAGCCTACCTTCACGGTCTCCGGGGCTTTGTCGCGGGCCGGAGAGGCATCGGGCTCTTCCTTGATCCTGAATATGCGCTTGCTGCGGTAGTGTACGCTGTTCTCGATGATGCTCTGTATCACAGGATCGCTCGTGACGTATTCGGCGGGCACTATGCCGTATTTGGTGGTGGCTCCACCGGTAAACGGCACCTGCAGGCGGGCGGCTCCCACGCTGATGTTGGCCACCCACTCGATATAGCCGTTGACTCCGTATGTCTTCTTACTCATTGTAAAGGTGTTTTGGATGCGGACGGGCCGGGAAAGCCCGTCCGCATCAGGTTATTCACTCCGGGCAAAGATCTCTCCTGAAAATTCGCTCCAGGTCGCTGTCTTGGTGGCCGACTGTCCGGTGCCGCTTGTCGTCACCCTGGCCTGCCACATCTGTCCGCTCCTGGCGGTGTCGCTGATGCCCGGGCAATCGGCAGTGAGGAGATATACACGGTTGTTGACCAGGTCTTTGCCGGTGGGCGCGTTCTCGCTGTCCCATATCAGGTATGATACGGCTCCGGCATTGGCGGTGTCACCCTCGCCGTCGATCCAGATATGACATGCGCCTTTCAGGGCCAGGCCGTCCCACACCACCATGCCGCGACGGGTGGCCTCCTCGCCCTCGACACGGTCGTTGAACTCATGCTGCTGCGAGTAGGTGTAATGCACGAGCCTGTCCTCGCCGATGAGCGCTCCCGAGTTGCTCCAGCCCAAGGTGTCGAGCGTAGGCTCGCGCTTGATGTCGATGTCGCCGAACACCGTGTGGACGCGGGTCACGGCCCAGCCCAGCGGATTGCGTGTGGCCAGGATCTGTATCTCGGGTCGCCTGGAGAAGTCGATGCACTGTATGGATTCGAGCAGATTCCTGCCGGCAAGCAGTATGGCGCGTTTGGGCACGTCTTCGCCGGTGTAGAACATTTTGGCCAGCGCGATGAGCTTCTCGATTGTCCAGGGGCCGTCGCTCTGCAGCTCGCGGCGGAACTGCCAGCGCAGTCCCTCGGTGAAATATACGATCTGCTCGCCCATCTTGGGCACGCTCACGGCCAGCTTGCCCTTGCGCCCGGCCCAGAGGGTGCGGTTGCCGGCGCGCTTGAAGTTGAGGATGGCCTGCTCGGCTATGACACTCTGTGAGAAGGGGATGTGTTTCTTCTGGGCCTCGAAGTAGTCGCTCACCACCTGATTCATGCCACGCTTCTGCAGGTAGATGGTCTCGGGCTGTGGCACGATCAGGTCGGGGTCCACCTCCTTCTGAGTCTCGTACATGGCGTTGGCCAGGAGCTTGATCTTGGTGCCTCCTGGGATGGCCGGAGTGGTGCAGTAGAGGTCGCCTCGGTTGGCCTTGGGGCCGTTGATGGCGCGGCACACGGGGTTGTTAGTGGTGGTGTCGCGTCCGGTGACGTAGAGCATGAGGTCTTTGCCTGGAGTCACTGTCTGTCCGTCGTCGGTGTATCCGTTGACACCCTTGACCAGCAGCGTGTGGTAGTCACGCGCGATATTCTGGTCGGTGGCGACCAGCGGGAGCACAAACTGCATGGCCGAACTCTTGGTCACGCCGGCGTCGCCGACGGTGAATGTGCTGCGCTGCTCGTCGATCATATAGTGCTCGACCTCGGGCGAACTGACACTGACCTTGCGGGCGCGGAGCATGAGCGACATCAGGGCTGTGTCCTCGCTCTGGAATCCGAAGAGCTGGTCGTCGATGTCGGGTTCGATGAGGTGGCCGGGGGCTATGCCGCCGGTGGCCGCAGCAGCGGCTGATACGGTTGCAGCCTCTCCGGGCACCTGGGTGTTGAGACCGGCTGATCCGGCTGTTGTGGCGGCGCTGCCGCCGAAGTTGATGTTTTCTGGCATAATAGTTATTTTTCGAGGGGTAATCAGGTTATTGCTCTCGCTCCGGGCTTGCTTTACTCGCGGGCGATGTCGAATATCGAGCGGGTGTGGCGGGTGACGCCGGTGTTGGCGCCCGAGAGCATGGGCAGTCCGTCGCCGTCGGGGGCTGTGTGCAGGTGTGTGTCGATGGCGGCGTTGCGTCCGGCGATCTCGCCCTGGCGGCGCGCTGCCTCGATGTCGGCCTCGCGGTGGAGCACGCCGAGCATCATCCTTACATTTTCGGTGGTATAACAGCCGGAGGCTGTCTCGGTGGAGATGCGTTTGAGTTCGGCTATCGCATGATCCACCTCATCGGCATCGAGCTTGTCGTCGGCTGTCATCCGCTCGATCTCGGCCATTGACGCGGCCGTGTTGTGGCGGTATTCCACTTCGAGCGAGTCTTCTTTCTTCTTTTGTTCGTTCTCACGGTCGAGCAGATCGGCGTAGGCATTGTAGTCGTCGAGTATGCGGCCGAATAGCACCTCGTCGTCGCTGAAATCCACACCGGGCGACACTCCGCCCAGGATCTGCAGCAGCAATTGCCTGTTGCTTGTCTTAGGGTCTGTTTTCTCCATCACTTTGCTTCGGTTAAGTGTTTTGTTTAATTACAATGCAAAATTACTACCGAAACTTAGGAATAATTCTTTATTTAGTGAGAAATATTCTGTAATTTGGTATATGCATAAATAAACCGCCGGCGGAGTGTTTTCACTCCGCCGGCGGTTGCTGAAGGAATACGTGTGTAGCCTGAGCTATATCATTACGCAGTCAGGATCACAGAGATATGCCATCCTGTCATTCCATTCCCATTTGTAATTCATCACCTCCGTAGTAAAGCTGTCCGCAGTAATAGTAGATGCGGAACTCATCGGTAGGCGACATCAATGATTCGAGCTTACTGTAGTCTCCATCCATGAAAGCCTCCTGAGCTCCGACCGGGAGCTGCTCGTAGACATCTTTGGTGAACACAATGGAATTGCCGTCGATATGGCCCACGGCGTAATAGGCACCGTGCAGGCGGCCGTTGAAATACATCTCGTCGCCTTCCATAAACACCTTGTCGCCGACACGTGCCAGACGGATAGCTCTAATGCCTACCTCATCATCATTATAATCCTTGATTACCTCTGAGTAGCTTGCATCGGACTTGAACGGCGCGTCACCGAACTTTGCCGGGTCATTCCCGTCCTCATCGTAAGCAATGGTGGCGAACTCGCCTGATATGAAGCCCGAAGACCCGTCGGGGAGAGATACCTCGTACCATGTCACTGTCGCACCCTGCCTGCCGGGAATTTCTTTAGTGCCCTTGAGTTTATAGAGGCTGCCTTTCTCGGCCTTTGTCACCACAGCTCCATTGACGGGAGCCTTGCGGATATTCACGTTGTGGCCGTAGTTGACTATTACGTATCGCTGCCGGTCGGGATTGAGGAAGTGCTGTTCAAAATTGTCGCTGCCCGACATCCATTTGGTGTCAAGAGAGCCATCGGGGTTGCAGACCGCCGTCACAGACCATTTCTTACCTGAGGGCTTCATCACCTCGCGTTGCTTTGCAGGATCATATTCCGGCGTGTAAACATCGGCGGTGAAGTAGGCCTTGTTGCCCTCCACACGGCAGTCCCTGAAAATGGACACGGAATAGTCGCCTCCCTCAAACGTATCTTCGGAATATCCGGCAGGTGCGGGGATGCCGGCCACGGTGAGTCCGGGATTCCCGGCGCTGAAGTTGGTCACGATGGTGGAGGAGCCGTAGATATCAGGGCCTTCCTGGTAGATTTTTTCCCAGGTCTTGTCCGGAAAGGCTTTTTGTGCCGCTACCCTGGTGGCGGCTGTCGCGATAATCGCGATCACGATAAGTGCGAGCAGTTTTTTCATGGTTACATATAGTATAATATATTGTGCGATACAAATATAGACATTTTTTGATTAACAGGGATAATATTTTTACGAAAACATCTTTTATTGTATAAAATCTTTACTATTTTAGAAAATATCTGTATATTTGCAGAAACTTTCAGTTCGGTCTGTGCGATTCCGTCACTTTGCTTCACAACACATTATTTAATATGAGAAAGACCGGATCCGAATTTGAATACAAGAAAGAACGTGACCATGCCGTGGTGGAGGCCTTCCGCCGGCTGGCGTCGCAATGCGCCCACATCAGGATGCCTCAGCTGATGCAGAGGGTGGTGAAGCAGCCGTGCGCCCGATTCTGGGTGTCGGAGGAGCGTGCCACCATCGTGGTGTCGGCCATGCTGCGCGGCGAGGAGGTGACCGTGGGGATGGGCAGCGGCAAGCGCAGGATGTTTGCCGAGATATGCCGTCGCGTCTCGGCCCTGAGGGTGGCGGATGCGACCAGTCCGCTCGTGAGGCTGGTGAGGGAGGTGGTCAACGCCCCGGCTCCGGAATTCTACCTCTCGCCCCGGTCGGCGCAGAATATCCTCAGCAGCATGAAAGGAGGGCGCACCAATGGCTGACGCAGACATCACCGCCGCCTCAGTGCTGGCCGAGAACGACCGCCGCACCGAGATGCTGCACGCCATCTTTGACCCCATCACCGGCCAGGGCAGCACCGGCGAGCGCACGGCCGTGAATATCGCCGGCCTCTCGCCGTCGGCGATGTGGCTGCCCGAGCCGATGTGCAAGGTAGGATGGGTGTCGCGCCTGATCGAGGCCGGCAGTGTGGGAGCCTTCCTGCACTGCCACTACTCGCCCGGCGACCCCGACACGCCGGGCCGAGTGGCCGAGGAATTCGAACGCGAGCGATGCCGCCACGATTTCGCCTATTGGGCCGCCAAGTATATCTATATCAAGCGCAGGGGCGGCGGTGACGACGTGACCCTGCGGCTCACTCACCCGCAGCGCAAGTTTGTCAACTGCCTTGAAAGTAAGCGATTGGCGCGCAAGCCTATAAGGATAGTGCTGCTGAAGGCCCGTCAATGGGGCGGCTCGACGGTGAGCCAGCTGTATATGGCATGGCTGCAGCTGGTACACAACACCGGCCTCAACTCGCTGATCATCGCCCATCAGGGCAGTGCGTCAGATGAGATCAAGGATATGTTTGACCGCGCGGTAAGGCAATATCCCGTGGAGATGCTCCACGAGCCGGGCGACGAATATTCGCCGGGTGAGAAGAAACTGGTGTCGGTGGGCAAGTCGGGCTCGACCTTCAGGGTGCCGCAGCGCAACTGCAAGATAAAGATCGGCACCGCCGAGCGCCCCGACTCCTGCCGTGGCGGCGACTACAACCTGGTACACCTGTCTGAGGTGGGGCTGTGGCGGCGCACCGACGGCAAGAAGCCCGAGGATATAGTGAGGGCCGCGTGCGGGGGCGTGATGTATGCGCCCGACACGATGATCGTGTATGAGTCTACGGCCAACGGCGTGGGCAATTTCTTTCACAACGAGTATCTGGCGGCGAGGGATAACCCGAGGTCGCAGTTTTCGTCGCTTTTCATCTCATGGTATGACATAGAGCAGAATACGCTGGGATTCGACAGCGAGGCCGAGCGGGAGGACTTCGCCCGCTGGCTCGTGGACCACCGCACGGCCACCGACGCGCGCACCGACCGCGAGGAGCCGGGCCGCTACCTGTGGTGGCTGTGGCAGCAGGGGGCCACGCTCGAGGGCATCAACTGGTATATGATGGAGAGGGCCAAACATTCGAGCCACGGATCGATGGCCGCCGAGTGTCCGACCGATGACAAGGAGGCCTTCGTCAATTCCGGGGCCTCGGTGTTCGATAAATACAAGGTGGACTGTCTGCGTGCGTCATGCCGCGAGCCTGTGAGGGTGGGCGAGGTGACGGCGGCGCGTCCCTGCTCGGTGGACGAAGTGAGGTTTGATGACGATCCCACCGGCTCACTTTGGGTATGGAGCATGCCCGAGATCGCGGCCGATGATGATATGCGCGTGACCGACAGGTATCTGGCCGTGGTGGATATAGGCGGACGCAGCGACAAGGCCGACTGGAGCGTGGTGGCCGTATTCGACCGCGCCCTGATGATGGCCGGCGAGGGACCGGCGGTGGTGGCCCAGTGGTACGGCCACTGCGATATCGACCTGCTGGCATGGAACGCGGCCCGGATAGCGGCCTTCTACGACAACGCCCTGCTGGTGATAGAGAGCAACACTCTGGAGACCCACGACCGCGAACGCATGGTGGACGGCGACCAGTCGCATTTCATACTCAACCAGATACGGCGTGTGTATCCCAATCTCTACGCGCGTCGCCAGAGCGAGAGCGACATATTGATGCACAGGCCGCGCCGGTATGGATTCCACACCAACATAGCCACCAAGCCCATGATAATATCCACGCTGGTGAAGGTGGTGCGCGAGGGTCTGTATGTGGAGCGCGACAAGCGCTGTCTCGACGAGTATCTGGTGTATGAGCGCCGCCCCAACGGCAGCTACGGCGCCATCACCGGCTATCATGACGATCTGCTGATGACACGCGCCATAGGTCTGCACATCAGCTATTACGAGATGCAACCGCCCCGCGCCGTGACGGGCGCGGGGCAGTGTGTCCAGCCCCCGAGGGCTGTGTCTGAGGCAAGCATATAGGGGCCGGGGGGCTCCCATCTCCCATCTCTCTCCCTCCCCTCACACCTCCGAGAGCAGCGCGTCGGCGAATGGGAAATCGCCGGCGCGGAGCATCTGCTCAAGGGTGATCTGGCCCGATTTCCAGATCTCCATGAGGGTGGCGTTGGTGGCCTGGCGATGGGCGGGAGTGGTGGTGCTGGGCGTGATGCTGAGATCGAATTCGAGATCGTGGAGGGTGCTGAGGCCGCCGTCACCCCCGACGATGGCACGTATGCGCTCGCCGCTGTAGTATTGCTGTATGTTCTTCACGTCTTTCCAGGCCGAGTCGCGCACGAATTCGGTGAATGTGTCGAGGATGTCGAGCAGGGTGGATGTGGCATTCTGTGTCTGCTGCCCGTAGAGGTCGGCGCTGACGGCCACATTACTGAGTTTGCCCTGCAGGGCACCGTTGACACCCGAGATGTCCTGGAAGAAGTTGAGCTGCACCTCCAGCAGCTCCTTGATGCCTATGTTTGTGGAATTGACGGATACCTGCTGGGGCACGGAGCCCTGCGATGAGGGGCGGTAGAAGATCACGCCGTTGTATCGGCTCCATGTGTCGGCGAAATCCTGTGGCGAGACTCCGTGGGGCACGCTGTCTTCGGGCACGAGCAGCACTCCCTTGGCGCTGGCGCGCATGATCCAGTCGTATAGGGTGATGAGGCGGTTGGTGTATCTCTGCTGGTCTATGACATCGCTCACAAAGCTATGTACCTCGCCGTCTATCATCGGATATGCCTTGACTACGTAGGGGTGGCTGCCGTGGGCGTAGGGGCTGTCGCCCTCGGCGAGGATATCGCCTGTCGGCGCCACATAATAGTAGCGCCACACGTCTCTGCTCTCGATGGGCGTGTCACACGAGGCGGGATCGCCCTGACGGCGTGTGAGCGTGCCGTTGAGGCGGTCGTGGCACAGATAGCTGCGGCGCACCTCCCTGCGCCATATCTCGACCACACGGCACAGCCCCGGCACCCCCGATGTAAGAAAGCCCGAGGGAGCGGCCGCTGTGCCGAACCCGTGGCTGTCGGCCACGCCGCCCGCATGGCCGTAGATGGCGCGCAGCCGGCGCAGGTCGCTGCCGTTGCGGGCAAACTCGCGCTCCAGCTCGTCGGGCGATATGTCGTGTAGCTCGCCCAGGCAGGTGCAGTCCCAGCCCCGGCAGTCACGCATACGGTTGTCGATGAAGAAGTTGTTGGGCGGCACGTTGTCGGTCCAGCAGTCGGTGCGGTTGCCGCGCCGGCCATAGCTCTTGCGGTGTATCACCATGCCCGAGATCAGGAATTCCTCCATGGCGCGTGTCATCAGCGCCTGCGTGCGGTTGACCTGCATGTTGTAGTGCAGCAGGGTGGTGAGTGTGCGAGCTCCCGTGCTCTCGTCGCGGTCGCGGGCTATGCACAGCGGCTCGTTGGCACGCGAGTTGTAGACTCCGATCACGTTTCTTACGAGACGACGGATAAGATTGTTCTTCAGGGGTATGTTGCCCTGCTCCTTGATGTATTGCTCCTCTGTGATGGTGCGTCCGTGGACGGTGATGCGGTCGCTCCACTGGTCACCGTAGTTGTAGCGCTTGTTGCGGTCGCGCTCCAGTCGGAATCGCTCCATGGCGCTGTAATAGCGTGAGGCCTCGTCGAGCAGGGCGAGGCCGCGCCTGCGGTTGTCGTCGGTGTGTGTCATGGCTTTTTTACGGCAAAGTTAGCCATGCCTCAGCCCCCGGCCTCTTTATTGTGTGAACAAGGCATTTGCGGAGCGACAGGTACCCCGTTTCAAATGTGTTTCTCATCAATTGCAATGCAATTACAAGTGTGTAACAAAATAATTACCAAAAAAATGTTAAATATTTGCGCTGTATCTGATAATTATACCTATATTTGCAGAAATAATCCTTATAAAAACTAAGCAATGGCCACCCGTCTCATACATCTCCTCGCGATCGTGATATTCACCCTGTTGCCATCGGCCCTGACAGCACAGACTGCCGGCGTAACCGATACCGGCGCCGTCGCAGACAATGCCAAAACGGTAAAGCAACACAGAAACGTAAGCAAAAAGCACCCCAATCATAAGACTGTGGCTGTGATCAGCTCGTTCACACAGGAGTCGCCGTGGAGCAACGACAACATCCCCGCTGTGACCATGGCTGTCTCAAAGGAGCCCAACACTACCTGCGAGCTATTCTACCTCAACAGCTTTCTTATCACCAACGACTCGATCTATGAAAAGGTGAAGAGCAATATGTTTGAATATTTCGCCGACAAGACCCCCGACTATGTGGTGATGATAGGTAAGCTGGCCTTCTGTATGCGCGACGACATGAAGAAGGAGTGGGGCGATGTGCCCATACTGCTCATTGCCAACAGCCCCAACATGGCCTCGCTGAGCTATTACATGTCGGGCGAGACAATAGCCGACGAGAATCAGGATCAGGACGTGAGACCGCTCTCGGCCCTGCAGAAAGACTATAACTTCACGGCCATCATCGAGCCATACTTCCTCAAAGAGGAGATCGAGCTCATGATAGAGACCATGAACCACGATATCAACGAGCTGGTGTATGTGGCTGTGCCGACATATCTCGAGCGCAACAACTCAAGGAGGATAGCCGATTACCTCACGGAGCATTATCCCGGCATCAAGTACCGCTGGCTGGTCGCCGATCCGCAGAATGTGGCGGCCATGCGCTCGCTGCTGGCCGAGCGGCAGCCCGGCGTAGGTATCCTTCTGGCCAACTGGGCCACCCCGATCGAGGGCCCGTTTGGCAACGCCATCATCAGCAACCAGGAGGTGAAGATGATGTCATCGTCGCTGAATCCGATATTCGTGAACACATCGTCGCTGATCGACAACGGTGCGGTAGGCGGTGTATACTGCGACAAGGAGGTGGTGCATGAGCGCATAGCCACTCTGGTGGGCAGGATGCTCAGCGGGGAGAATCTCAGCGAGATACCCATCTACACCTGCAAGAAGAGCAAGGAGGTGATCAACTACAACCGCGCCAAACAGTTCGGCCTCAATCTGAAGGATCTGGGCAGCGGCGTGGAGAAGCGCGGCCTGTCGCGTTCGTTCTGGCAGAAATACCACTGGGAGGCCATAGGTGTCAGCATCGTGCTGCTGCTGCTGGTATTCGTGTTCTGGAAACGTAACCAGATACAGACACGCGAGATCAAGACCCTGCAGGATCACAACAAGTTCGTGGCCAATATGCCCGTGGCTTACGCCCACGTCATAGTAAATTATGACCGGAGCGGCAAGAACGTGACCAACATAAGATATTCCAACGTAAACGGCACCATGCAGGAGCTGGTGAACAAAAACGGCTGCAAGACCGGCGAATATGTGCTGTTTCCTATCCCCTACCTGAGCGAGAAGGTCAAGGAGGTCTTCGACAAGGGCGAGAAGGTGGAATTCGTACACTATTTCGAGGCCACGGATTCATACTACGATGTATTCATGGATATATCTAGTACCGCCATCGATAAGACGCAGAATGTCAAGGAACTGGAGATATTCGCCGTGGATGTCACCAACCGTGTGCGCATGGAGAAGGAGCTCAAGGCCCTCTCGCGCAAGCTCGACCTCACCATCAATGTGGCGGGTATCATACCGTGGGAATGGGATATCAAGACCGATGTGCTGAGGTTTGACGCCTACAGCCTCTTCGGGCGCCAGCTCCACGATGTGGATGACATGCAGGAGACCCCGTCTACTTACCTTGATGTCAACGGTGAATTTTCGCCGCTGATCCATGACGACGATATCGAGGCCACGGTCAAGATAAGGCAGGGTCTGCTCACCAAGACCTTGTCGAGCTTCAAGGTGCGCTACCGTCTGCGCATGGCCCGCGACAACCAGAATGTCTACCAGTGGGTTGAAGTAAAAGGTCGCGTCATAGAGTATGATGCGAAAGGCAATCCGGCCACCTGTGCCGGTGCTATGTGGGTGATCGATGACGACATCGTGTCAGCACCCATGGATTATTAAGCCCGGGAGCCCCCCGGCTCCTTAAAGGGGGAGGGGCTGACGCACAATACGAGAACCCCGAGTCTACCGAGACCCGGGGTTCATCGATTTTATCGGGATTTATCGAGATTCAACGCCACACTTGGGGGCGGGGATTAAGCCTGCGGGCTAAAGCCCTTGCGCTGCCTCAGAAGCCCCGGCGGACGCTCGCTGCCCCCCCTTAGGGGGTTGGGGGGGCCCGGGGTAGTCTCATCAGCTGCCCCCCCCCTTAGGGGGTTGGGGGGGCCCCGGGGTAGTCTCATCAGCTGCCCCCTTAGGGGGTTGGGGGGCTGATGCGCTTGTCGATGGTGATGGTGCGGGTGGCCAGGTGCGAGAGGCCGCTGAGCTCATGTGACACCACGAGCATCGTGGTGGTGGATGCAAGGTCGCTGAAGAGCTCGTAGAGGCGCGTCTCAAAGCGCTTGTCGAGGTAGCTGAGCGGCTCGTCGAGCACCAGCAGCCGTGGCTTGCTGATTATGGCGCGTGCCAGCAGGGTGCGCTGCAGCTGTCCGCCCGAGAGCGCTCCGATGGGGCGCGACTGCAGATCCTCCACCCCCACCATCTTAAGAGCCTCGTCGACAAGCGTGCGCCTTGCCGCCTTGCCGTCGATGCGTGACGACAGCAGCCCCGACTCCACAACCTCGCGCACGCTGATGGGGAAGTGGGAATCAATCATGTTTTTCTGAGGCAGATAGCCGATGGTGACACCCGGGCGCACCCATACCGTGCCATGTGACGGCCGCATCAGCCCGAGTATGACGCGCAGCAGCGTGGTCTTGCCGCCGCCGTTGGGCCCGGTGATGATGATGAAGTCGCCCCGGCGTATCTGCAGGTCGATGTCGTCGAGTATCAGCCGGTGGTCGCGGCTTACGCTCAGCCGGGAGATGTCTATCAGGGTGTTGTCAGCGTCGTGTGAGTGCATCTGTGATTTGGCTTATCTGTTGTTCCCAGTCGTATCCGAGGGTGTTGATCCCGACTATGCGCGATCCTATCTCATCGCTCACCACCGCGGCCTGGCGGGTGGCCATGTCCTTGTCGGTGAAGAATACCCTGACGGAGTCGGCGCGCGCGGCCCCGATCATGGCTGTGATCTCGCCGGGCGACATCTCCTTGGTCTCGGCGTGGGCCGCGATCTGCCTCAGGCCGTAGTCACGGGCATAGTAAGACAGCGACGGATGCCAGATGGCGAAAGCCCTGACACCTGAGCCGGAGAGACGCGCGGCGGTGGCGGCGTCGAGCGAGTCGATGCGTGCGGCCATGCGTGTGTAGCGCTCACGGTAGGCCGGAGCATTGCCGGGATTGAGCTCGCACAGGGCCTCGGTCATGTTGGCCGCGATCTGCCGGCCGTTGCGCAGCGATGTCCACACATGCGGGTCGCTGCCGTCGTCGTGGTCGTGATGTGTGCCGGTGAGGGTGGCTATGCCGCGCGATGTGTCGTAGACGGTGACGGCGCTCTCCGACCCGGCGAGCTGCCGCTCGAAGGGGAGGGTGCCGACCGTGAAGTATGCGTCGGCGCGGCTCAGGGCCATGCGCTGGGCCACCGACGGCTCGTAGGTCTCGGGATCGGCCCCGGCCTTGAGCAGGGTCACCACCTCGTAGTCATCGCCGGCGAGCTCGGTGAGTATCTTGCGCTGCGGCTCTATGCTGACACACAGGGTGGGACGCGAGGTGTCTGAGCCGCCGCGCGTGCAGCCGCAGGCGAGCATCGAGACGGCCATTGCGGACAGGGCGGTGTATATGATGTGGCGAAGTGTCTTCATACGTTGAGCTGATACGTTGCAAAATTACTCTTTTTTTTTCTAAAATGGTAAAAAAACGCTTATCTTTGCACTCCGACGGGCACTGTCGCCCGCCCATCAGATATACTGTCGGCATTCTTTTATGAAGATAAAAAACAACAAGGCATTGTGGGTCAGCATCAAGGATTATTTCTTTATCACGGCTGGCATCGCGATATACGCATTCGGCTTCAGCGCGTTCATATTTCCGGAGAAGGTGGTGATCGGCGGCCTGGCCGGTCTGGGCACCATAGTCAACCTGCTCACCGGTATCCCCGTGGCCGTGACACAGTATGCGATCAACCTGCTGTTGCTGGCGATAGCCTACCGGGTGGTGGGCAAGAATTTCGTGATGGGTACTATCTACGGAGCCACGATGATATCTGTGTTCGTGGGCATATTCACCCCGATATTCGAGGGTGGCATCGTACACGAGCCTTTCATGAATGTGGTGATCGGCGGTGTGCTGTGCGGCCTGGGCATAGGCACGGCTTTCGTACACAACGGCTCGACGGGCGGCACCGATATTGTCGCCGCCATGGTGGCCAAGCACTCTAATGTCACGATCGGACGAATGATGATGTACACCGATATCGTGATCATTTCGTCATCGTTCTTCCTGTTTCACCGCCTCGACAATATGGTGTACGGTCTGGTGGTGCTGTTTCTGGTGTCATACGTGGCGGATATGGTGATCAACACCAACCGCCAGGCCGTGGAGTTCACCATCTTCTCGGGCAAGTGGGCCGAGATCGCGGATGCCATCAACAATGTGGCCCGGCGCGGCTGCACGGTGATCACGGCAGAGGGCTGGTACAGCAAGAAGGAGGTGAAAATGCTGATAGTGATGTGCCGCAAGATAGAGTCGGTGAGCATATCGCGCATAATCA
>CAZBWZ010000047.1:0-15833 GCA_964495725.1 uncultured Bacteroides sp. | reverse complement strand
ATAATTATTGAAAGACAATGACTGAAGACGTAAAAAAAGAATTAGCTGCGGATACTGACGGCCTCAAATGCTATGAGTATCTCGCCAATAATATCGAGACCTGCGAGAATGACCTCAATGAGATCATCGACATGCTCGTACACGCTGATCTCAAAGGACAGTTTTCGGCAAGCGCCGCACGTTATCTCAATGCCATCGACCGCGAGAGATATGCCGCACAGATCGACAGGCTGGTGAATGCCGCGATAGAGCTGGACCGCGAACATGCGTATCTGCCCAGTCTGTTGCAAGGGCTGTATGGCGAGGATTACCTCGATCACGCCGCTGAGCTCAGCGAGCGTGACGACAACTTCCGCCGTATCTACAAAAGGTTGTATCCGTCGGCCGCAAGCCTATGATCAAGAATTGACACCATGATAAAGAAAATTACATCACTGATGCTGCTGCTCTTTGCGATGGCCGCATGTACATCATCGACCGCCAAGGCCGACAGCACAGCTGCGCCGGCGGATAACAACGGGCCCGTGGCATTACCTGACTCAGCTATTATGATTACAGACTCAATCCCCGCCGGATCGGTGAAAGTGGCCGTAAGCACCACAGCCGGTGATTTCGTGCTTCTGCTCTACGGCGACACTCCCGGCCACCGCGACAACTTCCTGAAACTCGTCAACAACGGTGATTACGAAGGCCTGCTCTTCCACCGCGTGATCAAAGACTTCATGGTGCAGGGCGGTGACCCCGACTCCAAGGATGCACCTGCCGGCAAACACCTGGGCATGGGGCAGGTAGGCGAGAATATCCCGGCTGAAATAGTGTTTCCGCGCCACTTCCACAAACGCGGAGCCTTGGCAGCTGCCCGCTCAGGCGACCAGGTGAATCCCGAGCGCAAGTCATCCGGCTCGCAATTCTATATCGTCACCGGCAAGGTGTACAGCGATGCCGAGCTCGATCAGCTAGAGAGCCGTCTGAAACGCAGTGTGGGCCAGAATTATTTCAACCAGCTCGTCAAGGAGCATTGGCCGGAGATCAACGAGATGCAGAGAAACGACGACCGCGCCGGTCTGACTAAAATCCAGCAGCAGCTCTCCGACCAGACCAACGAATGGCTTGAAAAGAATCCCGTGGCTCTCACCCCCGAGATGCGCAAGGCTTATACCACCGTGGGCGGCGCTCCCCACCTCGACAATGAATACACCGTATATGGCGAGGTGATTTCGGGTATGTCCACCGTCAACAAGATCGAGGGTGTGGCTACCGACGGCAACAACCGTCCGGCACAGGACGTGAAGATTATATCGATGAAGGTAATAGATTGAATAATGATTCATTATAATACCTTTACACTTGACAATGGTCTGAGGGTCGTGCACAGTCACGACCCTCAGACGGCTATGGTGGTGGTGGATGTGCTTTACGACACCGGCTCACGTGACGAGTCACCTGAGCTCACGGGCATGGCACATCTGTTTGAGCACCTGATGTTCGGCGGATCGGTCAATGTGCCTCAGTTTGACAGCCTGCTTGAGAGGGCCGGCGGCACGAATAACGCTGCCACGGGCAATGATTTCACGTATTTTTATGACGTGGTGCCGGCTCAGAACGCCGAGATGGCCTTCTATCTGGAGAGCGACCGTATGCTCTCGCTGGCGTTCAGTCCTCACTCGCTTGAGGTGCAGCGCAATGTGGTGATAGAGGAATTCAAGCAGACCACCCTCAACCGTCCTTACGGACGCACCGCGCATCATCTGCTGCCGATGGTATTCGGCACACATCCCTACAGCTGGCCCGTGATAGGGCGCGAGCCCGGGCATATCGAGCGTGTGACCATGGACGATGTGAAGGATTGGTTTTACACACACTATGCGCCCAACAATGCCATCCTTTCAGTGGTGGGGCGTATCTCGCTGGAGGAGACAAAGCGTCTGGCCGAGAAATGGTTCGGTGATATTCCTGCCCGTCCGGTAGGCGTACGTGACCTGCCAGTCACACCGTGGCTCACACGGCCCGTGCGCAAGGTCGTGACAGACACCGTGCCGCAGACCGCCCTGGCCATGGCATGGCGTATGGATGCCTACGGTCAACAGGGCTATCTTGAGGCTGACGCCATCACGGATATCCTTTCAGCCGGCACGAGCTCGCGATTCTATCGCCGTCTGGTGCGTGGTATGGACCTGATAACCGCCGCGGATGCATCGATCGCAGGATTCGAACATCCGGGCATGCTGATGGCCAGTGTGCGGCTCGACCGGGATGACGATGAGGCTGTGGAGGAGGCCATAGCCATAGTGGAGCGCGAGGTCAGGCAGCTGGCCGAGCCCGGCAATGTAAGCGCGTATGAGCTGCAGCGCACAAAAAACCGCCATGAATCCACCACCACATTCGACAACATGAATCATATCAGCCTCGCCCAGAATCTGGCGCGCGCCGTATACCACGGCGAGGATATAAATGAGATGGAGCAGGCCTACCGCGCCCTCACATGCGAGGGCATAGCCTCGACCGCACGCAAGCTCTTTATCGACCACGCCCCCGCGATCCTCGTCACCCGCCCTGACAAATCTGCCGTGCTCGGCTGACAAGCCAATAGATCAAAACAAAAAAGACATATAAGGCCAATCGGCCTTATATGTCTTTTTTGTCATATTGCGCTGGGTAAATTGTCTTTGTCAGTTGTAGAGGAAGCGGCGTATCGAGCGTTTGGGTGTCTTCTCGAATTCCTTAGGCACAAGCTGTATGCGCTCGATCTTTTCGTAGGGAGCGAGCTGGCTGTTAAGCTGTGCCAATATCTCGCCGTCCATCATCCTGGCCAGAGCGGATGTGGTGATTCCCTGCTGGTCGAGTTCCTGCATGTCGGGATATACCAGGGCTGTGAGCCTGCCTTTGCGCTCCACGATAAGGCTCTCAGCCACATACGGCATATTGTTGAGCTTGGCTTCGATCTCCTCCGGATAGATATTCTGGCCCGTGGCCGTCAGGATCATCGTCTTGTAACGTCCGCGGATAAATACCGTCTGGCCGTCGTCGCCACCGAGGTATCCCATGTCGCCCGTGTGCAGCCATCCGTCTGGCTCAAGCACCTCTTTGGTGGCCTCCGGATTCTTGTAATAGCCCTTCATCACATTGGTGCCCTTTACCATTATCTCACCTACATCAGAGGTGTTTTCCCCCTCGGGCTTGCTGATACGAGCCTTCATCAGACCCCTGAGCGTGTGCCCCGATGAAGTAGGTATGAATTCGCGCCAAGGTGTGTAGCTGATGAGCGGGCCGCACTCGGTCATGCCGTAGCCCACGGTGAGCGGGAATTTGATCTTGTGCAGGAATGCCTCCACCTCAGGATTGAGGGGGGCTCCGCCCACGATGACTTCTTCAAATTCTCCGCCGAATGTATCTATGAGTGCCTTGCGGATACGCGCGTATACGGCTTTGTCTACCAACGGCAGCTTCACCGCATATTTCAGCGGACCGCTGCTGATCTTGGGCAGGATGACCTTGCGGTAGATCTTCTCAAGAATTAGCGGCACGCACACCACCAGTGACGGTCTCACCTTGGCCAGGGCCTTCACCAGGATGTTGGGGGTAGGGGTCTTGCCGAGGATGGTGACGTGGCTGCCCACGGCCAGGGGTACGAGCATGTCGAAGGCGCATCCGTAGGCGTGGGCCAGGGGCAGGAACGACAGTGCCCTCGACCCCTGGTAATGCAGTCGCGACTCTATGCCGAACGCCACATTGCCCCAGAGGTTGCGGTAGGTGAGCATCACGCCCTTTGAGAATCCCGTGGTGCCTGATGTGTAATTGATCACGGCCACATCATCGGGCTTGGTATCAGGATACTTGATATCGCGCTTGGTGAATCCGTCGGGATAGATGCGTACGAAATATCTTGAGATCTCACGCAGGGCTGTATGGAAGCTCCGGTTCTCGGGCACGTCACGACCCTGGTCGAGCACCCTCTTGGTCTCCAGCGACACCACGGCCTCGATCTTTGGCATCTCGTCAAAATCCATGTGCTCGTATATGCTGTCGTCGACGAATAGCAGGCGGGCGTCGCTGTGGTTGACGATGTGCTGGGCGTCGATAGGGTTGAACTCACGCAGGATAGGCACGATCACCGCGCCATAGGTAAGTGTGGCCATGAACACCGCCACCCACTCGGGTGTATTCTTGCCCAGGAGAGCCACCTTGTCGCCGCATTTGATACCGCAGAGCTTGTACACGATGTGTATCTTGGCGATTTTTTTAGCGAAGTCGCCGTAGGTGAGGGTCTCGTTGGTGACATAGTCGGTCAGGGCCGGCAGGAAGTAACTTTCTTTGAATCCGTGTTCGTAGATTTTCAGGAGTGATAGGTCGGTGTACATAATTATAAGAATAAGATATTGAATTTTGGTTGTCAAGTGATTATGTAAGCAGGTAGGTCGGTGGTTGAGCCGGTCACCTGCTTACGTGTGGCGCGTCATGCACCTTATGAGTCGAGCACGTCGCTGATCTGGCTGAATATATCATCGATAGCCTTCTCTCCGTCGATCTGGCGGTAGCGGCCATCGGCGATATAGTAATCACGCAACGGCGATGTCTGGTCGTGATACACCCCGAGACGCCGTGTGATTGTGTCGATGTTGTCATCGGCGCGGCCTGTCTCGGCTCCGCGCTTGAGCATTCGCTCTACCAGAGTCTGGTCAGGCACCTCGAGGCCTATGACATGGTCGATGCCAGAGCCGCGTGTCTTGAGCATCTTGTCGAGTTGCTCGGCCTGGGCTATCGTGCGGGGGAATCCGTCGAATATCACACCATTTTTGATTGTGTCTTTTTCGGTCTCGAGCACGTCTTCGAGTATATCTATCATCATTTCATCGGGGATAAGCTGCCCCTTTGATATGTATTCGTCGGCCTTCTTGCCGATCTCGGTGCCCTCTTTGATATGACGGCGGAGCACTGCGCCCGTAGAGATATGATGCAAACCGTATTTCTCAACGATTTTGTCGCTTTGAGTACCCTTGCCGCTGCCCGGGCCTCCAAAAAGTACGATATTCAACATTTTAATGTTCTTAAAAAAAGGTTGAAGTTATATAGATAACAATCGCGGATGGTGAAAAGTCGCCCTCCGCGATGATTTTTTTTCGTTTATGCCATGATGCCGTGAATCTTTTTATTCATCTTTGAGCACGTATATGTCGTTGAGGTTGCGTGCCAGACCGTCGATGTCGAGGCCGAATCCGATGATGAATTTCTTTGGAATCTCGAAGCCCACGTAGTCGGGGGTTACGGGGCGCACGAGGGCCTCGGGCTTGAAGAGCAGGGTGGCTATCCTGATCTCGCGCGGGTTGCGGGCCTTGAGGTCGGCCAGCAGCTGGTGCATGGTGTGGCCGGTGTCGATTATGTCCTCCACCACCACTACCGTGCGGTCGGTGATATCCTCGCTAAGGCCTATCAGCTCTTTGACAGAGCCTGTGGTCTGCATGCCCTGGTAGCTCTTGAAGCGCACGAATACGATCTCGGCGTCAGTGTCGGTGGCGCGAAACAGATCGCTCGCAAACGGAAACGCTCCGTTGAGCACACAGATAAACAGAGGTTTCTTGCCCTGCATATCAGCCGTGAGTTGCTTCCCGAGCTCCGCGATGCGTGTCTGTATCTTTTCCTGAGTTATATAGGGCACGAATTCCAGCCCGTTATACGTAACTGTGGGTTTCATGAATAATAGACAAAATTTTTTGCAAATTTACGGTATTTTTGTTAATCTGCGCTCCTATTTTGTCGAAAAATTCAGTAATTTTGCATAAAATCTAAATTGTTCCTATCTAATGAATAAGCACATTATTACTATTACACTCGCCATGGCTGCCTTGTCGGTGTCAGCCCAGGATGCGCCTACGGTGAAAGTCACCGGCATGACCGCGACCCTCGACAACGGGCTGCTGAAGATACGTGTCGCCGAGACCGGACGTGTCAACTATCTGCGTCTGGGCGACGGTGTCGTCAATCTTATGGCCGACAACGGTATATACTTTGACTATACGGCAGCCGCCAACGCCGCCCTGTCGCCCGACAAGGTTGAGATCGTGAGGCAGACCGATGATATGGTGGAGGTGCTGTACTCCAACACCAAAGGCGACCTGCAATGGCAGCAGGGCTATATACTGCGCAAAGGCGTCAAGGGCGTCTACACCTACGTCATAGCCAACGGCACACCCAAATCATCGTCGGTGAGCGTACGCGAGGCCCGCGTGTGTACCCGCCTCAGCGGCACCTTCCTCAACGGATATGTCGATGAGCAGATGCAGGGCCGGATTCCGTCGAATTCCGAGATGGCCGCAGTAGAGAGCTCGCATCAGATACAGGATGCCACTTACGAGATGCCCGACGGCACCATCTATACCAAATACAATTGGGCGCAATTCATCGCCTCTGACCTCTTTCACGGTCTGATGAACAACAACACCGGCGTATGGAATATCCCGGTGAGCTACGAGTGGCTCAACGGCGGCCCGATGCGTCAGGAGCTCACCGTACATGCCACCAGCAAGTCGCCCATCACGATACAGATGCTGCAGGGCGAGCATCTCGGGGGCGCCGCCCAGACATACGAAGACGGAGAGCGCCAGATTTTCGGCCCATTCCTGATCTATGTCAATACAGGCGCCTCTCTCGACGAGATGATAGCCGACGCCCGGCGCGAGGCTCTGGAGCAGCGCGCGCAGTGGCCCTACCAGTGGTTTGAGCACGAGCTCTATCCGCGCGAACGCGGCACCGTGCGTGGCAGGGTCAACGTATGCGGCTCGGCCCAGCCCGGCTCGATACAGGTGGTGCTGGCCCAGCCCGGCGGCGATATCATCTGCCAGGGCAAGGATTATATCTTCTGGGCGGAGTCTGATGCCGAGGGCAATTTCGAGATCAGGAATGTGCGCCCCGGCGAATACTCCCTCTATACCTACGCTCTTGACGGCCCCATCACCGACGAGATGGAGTATGCCGATGTCACTGTGACTGCCGGTGATGTGGATCTCGGTGTCATCGACTGGACTCCGGTCACCCACGGCAATATAGTGTGGACTATCGGCTCTAACAACCGCCGCGCCGACACATGGAACCTGAGCCGGCATCCGCGTGCCTACGGCCTCTGGACCGACGTGCCTGCGTCGCTATCCTTCACTCCGGGCGTAAGTGTCGAGGACAATGATCTGTATTACGCGCAGTGCAAAAACGGCACATGGTCGATCAACTATAATCTCGATGAGGTGCCGGCCGACGGTCTCTTCCTCACCGCCTCAGTGTCATCTGCCACCAACCGGCCCACCGTCAAGGTGAAAAGCAACGGCACACAGGTGGCCACCTGGTCGTTTCCGTACAATGACGCGGCGATATACCGCAGCGCCACACAGGCCGGACGCCATTATGTGATGACTGCCGAAATACCCGCCTCCGCACTTGTGCAGGGCAGCAACAAGGTAGACTTCTCCATGAGCGGTATCAGCAAGAACGGCGGCATAATGTACGATGTGATCAAGCTTGAGGGCGATGTGCAGACAGGTATTGTCTCTGTCTCGGCCCCCGATCAGACAGGCGACTACACCCTCTACACCCTCGATGGCCGTCTGGCTGGTACCTACAGCTCGCTTGAAAACATCCCTCTCGCGCCGGGCATGTATATCTATCGCAGGGGCATGAAGTCAGGAAAAATCGCCGTTCAGTAAAAAGAATGTGAATGATCACCATAGTGACCCCCGTATACAACACCGGGCCGTATCTGCGCCCGTGTCTCGACAGCATCATGGCCCAGACATATACCGACTGGCAACTGGTGCTTGTCGACGACGGCAGCAGCGACGGCAGCGGAGAGATATGCGACGAATATGCCGCCGACCCGCGCGTGGAGGTGCTCCACGTGCCCAATGGCGGCGTGTCACGAGCCCGCAACACCGGCCTCGACGCGGCCCGGGGCGAGTGGGTCACCTTTGTCGACAGCGATGATATAGTCACCCCCTCGTATCTCGCCGATATGCTCGCGGCGGTCTCTCCCGCGATAGATTCCCGGATTGGTGAAAATGCCGTCACTGCGGAGTGCGATATTGTGATATCGGGTTGGGAAAAAGACGGTGAGGTCACACGTTTGACGCCCCGCCTGGTGCCACATGATGACTTCATTTCTTTTTTCTGCGATGTCAATTACGGATACATTCTCGGCAAGTTGTACCGCCGTCAGATGCTGGTCGACAAAGCCGTGAGATTCGCCGAGGGGGTGCGCTGGTGCGAGGATTTGCTTTTTTTCTGGAACGCTTTGCTATACAGCAGGCTGGTCAATGTGATTGATTCAGTCAACTACAGATACGTCAATCATGCTGACTCAAGCATAAACAAGCTCCACCCTTACGATGTGGAGATGAAGGGTTATGAGGCATGCAGGGCTCTCTCGGTGCTCATCAACGAGAAGATATCGCCAAAAATATGTTTCTCGCCGTATGCTTTTTTGGTGAGGGCGATAACGTCTCTTTATGCCGCGCCTATGCCGCGTCATGACCGACTACGGCGTTTGCGTGCCATAGAGTTTGATCCGGATGAAATTTTCACCAAAGAGCGGGGACTGAAGCCAAGATTATTTTTCATGCTCGTCAGAGGACGCCACTGGCGGCTGCTTGACTTCTTTTTTTCATCCCATTAGGTTTTCCATCCGCCGATTTTCTTGATCTTTCTGGCCGGATAGCCGGCGATAAGACATTTGGGCTCAGGGAATCTGCCTCTTACAAGTGATTTCTGGCCCACAACACAGTCGCTGGCGATATAGCTGTTTTTCTGTATCACGACATCTGATGCGAGCCATACATGGTCACCTATCTCAATTTCGCCATGAGGACTCTCACACCGCATTTCCTCGTCAAAAATATAGTGGCCGTCTGTATCGTTTACGGTTACATTCCAGCCAAGCATGCAGTTGTCACCGAAAATGACTTTATTTGCCGATTTTATAAGACAATTCCTGTTACATGAAAATTCTCCGTTGATCGCTATCTTGGCGTTTCTCTCAATTATGATGCTGGTACCCTCGCCTATATAGGTATGTCCCTTGATGTAAAGTCTGCCTCCGCTTTTTATAAACAGGTTTGTATGCCTGAATTCCGGTAAAGCCGGGCTGCCCCAGCGTCCCAGATACATGATTCCCTGTTTCAGGGGTATATCGAAAATTATCTTGCCGTAACATGATATTTTTGCATGTGGGCCAACGATTATCGGAAGTCGGATCGCTTGTTTGAAGGGCAGTAACTTTAGATTCCAATATAACGAGCGGATATACCTGCGTATTCTGTGTATAAATTCGTTGATATTCGTCATGGGAGCTAAGGTAGGGAAATTGATGGTTGGGATGGTATGACGATAGCTGTGATATGATTGCTGGGAATGACCGGGGGCTACAGCGGGGAGGGCAGACGGCGATACCGGTCGGACCGAATGAAGGCGAGCGCGTCACGGTAGCCTCTGAGCGATGTGCGGAATGTGGTGAAATCCCGCGATTTCAATCCCGCGATACCCGACATCAGCAGGGTCGCTGTCACACGCCGCAGACATGAAATTATGTCACCCACCTTCCGCCTGTCGCATTTGTAGATAAACCTGTGCCAGAATATCAGGCCATTGCGCGCCATCGCGTATGTCGCGGTGAGACGTCTCTGAGCCGATGCCGTCGAGGCCATCGCATCGAGATGCCGCAGTTTCAGCCACGGACAATAGATGTGTCTGTTGCCTTGCAGATAGAGTTTGTAGTAGATCACCTGGTCATCGGGCAGAGCGTAACCGGTGTCTTCCAGCCATAGCTCAGAGCTCAGGTCGAGCCTCTTCAGTTTTTCTGTCTTGCCGAAAATCAACGCACCGCTGCCGCTTTGCGACAGATACACCGTGTGAGTATCCATATCCGGATTGGTGATGAAGCCGCCGCTGCGTGCTATCTTTATGGCAAAGGGCGATATCCTCCCTTCCCATCGCTTTCCGTAGTACCATGATACGGTATTGCTTATAAAATACTTCCAGGCTACCAGATGCTGCTTGTCACTCTGGCCTATCATAGGCCGACCGTTGAGATCCACCACCGCCGGGCTCACAAAATCGGCATTGTTGGCGGTCAGCTGCTCCTGCAGTCTGCTGACGAAATCACTGTCGAACTCCACATCGTCGTCAATCGAGAGGGTGAGCTCTGTCGTCACCTTGTCAAACACGCATGCGCGTTGCTTCACCATCCCTTTGTCTGTCCTGACGAATTCTTCGTAGCCGAGCCGTTCGGGCGGCAGGCTGTAGCCTTCGGGAATCACCACGATCACCCTGGCGGGGCGCACGGTCTGGGCGTCGATTGAGGCCAGCGTGCGCGCGTATTTGTCGCCGGCGGTGCCTAACGTGCGGATCATTACAGTGTAGGGTATCATCTGAGATAGCTATGAATTGATGAGCAAAGATAAAAAAAATCGGGCATTATCACCAAAGTTGTGCATAAAATTTTCGTGGTTACGGTGATAAGGAGTAAATTTGCAGTGTGAAAACGTTGATGTCCGGCGTGATGCCGTTGTTAGTGATGTGGGTAGCTGCCGCCATACTCTTTGGCTGCAGCTCTACCAAGCATGTACCTGACGGTGAAATGCTGCTCGATAATGTACATATCACGGTCGACAGCGGCAACATCGATGTCACCGAGCTCCACAATTTCCTGCGTCAGCAGCCCAACCACAAGGTGCTCGGTTTCGCCAAGCTGCAGCTATCCACCTACAGCCTGTCGGGCCGCGATTCGTCGAAATGGTACAACCGATGGCTGCGCTCGCTGGGGCAGCCACCGGTGATATATGACGCAGAACTCACCGAGAAATCGCGCAAGCAGCTGCAGCAGGCCTTGATCAACCGCGGATATATGGATGTGAAGGTGGAGGTGGATACGGTGCCCCGCCGTGACAAGAAGCGCATTGATGTGTCGTACAATATCTCCGCCGGCCGGCCGCATGTCATCAGCCATATAGGCTACAATATCCCCGACACGGCCATCGAGCGCATAATCCTGAGCGACACCATGCTTGTGGATATGGGTCCCGGCGACCTCTTCGACCGCAACCGACTCGACCAGTTGCGCAGCCGTGTGGCCACCCGCCTGCGCGACAACGGCTATTACACATTCAGCAAGGACAATATCACCTTTACGGCCGATACGGTGGAGGGAGACAAGAATATCAGCCTCACGCTCAATATCCGCGACACCCAGGCCACGCGCGGCGACCATTCGGTCGCGGCTGATCCGCTCTCAAGCTATGATACTTACGTAGTGCGCGACGTGTATTTCGTGCCGCAGTATAATCCGCAGGCCGATGACGGCACCCTCAACTTCAGCCACTGCGATACGGTGACCTACAAGGATATCAAGGTGCTGTATGGCGACGACAGGTATCTCAAGCCGCAGATCCTCGACGAGAAATGCTATATCGTGCCGGGGCGCCCGTATAGCGCGGCGGCCGTGGAAAATACTTACGCGGCCCTCGGCCAGCTCGATATCCTGAAATTCGTCAACATCGTGATGCAGCCTGCCGAATCGCTTGACGGTGTGCGCTACCTCGATGCCTATGTGCTGATGTCACGCAACAAGAAGCAGGGTGTTATACTTGAGCTCGAAGGCACCAACTCTGAGGGCGATCTCGGATTCGGTGTCGGAGCCACATACCAAAACCGCAACCTCGCCCGCGGCTCAGAGTTGCTGACCGCCAAGCTGCGCACGTCATACGAGAGCCTGTCGGGCAACTTCGAGGGTCTCGTCAACAACCGCTATACCGAGTATGCAGGTGAGGTGGGCATCACTTTCCCGAAGTTTGAGTTTCCGTTTCTGTCAGGACGTGTCAAGAAAAAATTGAGGGCCTCGACAGAATTCGCCCTGTCCATGAATTATCAGGAGCGGCCCGAATACACCCGCGTCATCGCCGGTGCCGCATGGAAATACAAATGGACGCGCCGCCGACGTGCTTTCACTGCACGCAGCACCTTCGATCTCATTGATATCAACTACGTGAAGCTGCCTCGGAGCACCATCAACTTTCTCGACTCCATAGCCCCGGCCAATCCGCTGCTGCGCTACAGCTACGAAGACCACTTCATAATGCGTCTGGGATACACCTTATACCGCACCAACAAGCGTATGCCCAATGCAGCGACAAGCGCCATCGTGCTGCAGCCCCATGTCAACACGTGCCGGTTTTCGGTGGAGATGGCCGGCAACCTGCTCTACGGCATATCCCACCTGATAGGACAGAAGCGCCGCGACGGTGTATACAATATCTTCGGCATACAGTATTCGCAATATGTCAAGGGTGAGGCCGACTACACATACACGCGCAACATCAACTTCCGCAGCTCCGTCGCCTTCCATATCGGCGGAGGTATCGCATATCCCTACGGCAACTCGCGCATGGTGCCGTTTGAAAAGCGTTTCTATGCCGGTGGTGCCAATAGCGTCAGGGGCTGGAGCGCGCGTACCCTGGGTCCCGGCAGCTACGAGACACACAACAGTGTCACCAACTTCATCAACCAGTGCGGCGATATCCTGCTCAACATGAGCATAGAATACAGGGCGAAGCTCTTCTGGGTGATCGAGGGGGCGGCATTTGTTGATGCCGGAAATATCTGGACAATACGCAGCTATGAAAATCAGCGGGGCGGGGTGTTCAGGTTCTCGGAGTTCTATAAGCAGATAGCGGGGGCCTACGGAGTGGGTCTGCGTCTCGACTTCACATATTTCCTGTTGCGGTTTGACCTCGGAATCAAGGCCCACAACCCGGCTGCCAATCAGGAGCACTGGCCGCTGTTACACCCCCGCCTGAGCCGTGACGCCAACTTCCATTTCGCGGTGGGATACCCGTTTTGACGCATCCGGTTCATACCACCTCTCATCTAACTTATAAATATCGAGCAATGAAGACATTGGTAATATTCGATCTTGACGGCACCCTGCTCAATACTATCGAAGATCTGGGCAACGCGGTCAATTATGCCCTCAACAATATGGGCTATCCCACGCATCTTGTCGAGGCATATCCCAATATGGTGGGCAACGGTGTGCGCAAGCTCATAGAGCGCGCTCTGCCGGTCGAGTCACGCAATCCCCAGATCATCGACCGTATGCTGGTACACTTCCGTGAGTATTATGATGCCCACTGCACTGAATTCACCGAGCCGTATCCCGGCATAGCCCAGCTGCTGGCCTATCTTACCCGGCGCGGTGTCAATCTTGCTGTGACATCCAACAAGTATCAGGCCGCGGTGACCCGCATCGTCACGCATTATTTTCCCGAAGCCAACTGGAAGGCAGTGCTCGGCAATCAGCCCGGTGTGCCCTCCAAACCAGACCCCTCGATAGTATTCGCGGCCCTCAACCTGTGGCCCACGCCTAAGCGCGATGTGCTGTATGTGGGCGACAGCGGCGTGGATATCGAGACAGCGCGCCGTGCCTGCGTTGAGTCTGTGGGCGTGACATGGGGATTCCGTCGGCGCAGCGAGCTCGAAGAGGCTCACGCCGATCATATCGTAAGTGATCCTGACGACATAATCCCTCTGGTGCTCGGCCAGATACAGAGCTTTCAGTGATCAGCGCCGGCCCATCGGCGGGAAGAAGGCGTCAGGATAATGCTTGAGCTCGTAGGCCGCCTCATCGCCCACTATTGTGATGATGTCAAACTGATATTCAAACGGCACGTCATACTGTCTGAGATATACGTCGGCGCTGCGTATGATGCGCTTGCGCTTGGCCTGGTCCACTGAGTCGACAGGGTCGGTGTAGGGCTTGTAGCGCGTCTTCACCTCCACAAATACCATACGTCCACCCTTCTGGGCTATGAGGTCTACCTCGTAGTGGCCGCTGCGCCATTGCGTGGCCACTATGGCGTAGCCCAGCGACACCATATGTGCGGCCGCCAACTGTTCGCCCCAGGCGCCCTTGTCTGCTGACTGGGGTGTCCGGGGCGATGTGTTGTCCTCGAATTTTTTGGAGAAGCTCATCAGAGAGCGAGGAGTTGCTCGATCTTCTCCACCAGGGTCTCGCGGCTTTGGCTGCCTACCAGACGGATATCTGTCTTTTTGCCGTCTTTGAAGAAGAGAAACATGGGTATCGACATGATGCGGTATTTCATGCTCAGGTCGCCTTCTTCGTCCACATTGTATTTACCGATCACGACCTTGCCCTCGTATTCTTCGGCGAGCTGGTCAACCAGCGGTGCCATTGCCACGCAGGGGCCGCACCATGTGGCCCAGCAGTCGATCACCACGGGCTTGCCGCTCGCGATGATTTCGTTTACGTTGTCATCAGTGAATGTAAATGCCATAGTTTTTAGGTTTTTTATAAGTGGTTTTGTCGTTTTTCAGTCATAATCGCGGATCTCAGCTGATGCTGAATTCTATCTCCATCTCACGCAGCATGTCTACGAGCTTGCGGTTGATGGGTATGCGATGAGATGAGCGCATGCTCACCGAGCGGTTGATCGCGGGGTCAAAGATACACAAATTTAGTGAGCCGAGAGCATTTTTTGACGAATCTTTATGCTCTTTTAGCATTTCAGTGAGCTGGTGTGTGACCTGGGCGGCCGACAGGTTGATGGTGATGTCGCTCACCAGCTGTCCGGCCACTTCGTCGAGGGTCTGTATCTTCATGAGATTCATCGACAGCTCGTCGCTGTTGTGGCGCTTCTGGTATCTGGCTGTGATGACGATCGGCAGGCCCGGGATGCCGTACTTGCCGTAGTCGATCATCTGCCGGTTGAATAGGCGCACCTCCATCGAGCCGGTATAATCCTCCACCTTAAGTATGGCGTAGCGGGTGCCGCTGCGCGCCGTGCGCACATCATAGCTCACCACCATTCCGCCGAAGGTGAAATCGCGTCCTTCGGGCACCGGGGTGTCTTCGAGATCCTTGATGCGGTAGTCGAGCCCGTAGTTGAGCTCCATATAATATTTGTCGAGTGGGTGGGCCGACAGGTACATGCCCACGAGCTCGCGCTCCTTCTCCAGGCGCACGACATTGTCCCATGCCACGGCGTGGGGTACGGGCGGACGTCCGCCGGTGTTGATGTCTATGTCTCCGAATGAGAAGAGCGAGGCCTGCTGTTGCTGCTGTGACTTGTGGAATTGCTGTCCGTAACGGATGAGGAGCTCCGAGAATGTCTCGCCCTTTGAATTGGGCTCCACAAAGTCTTCGCGCTTGATATCGGCGAAACAGTCGAATGCTCCGGCCAGAGCGAGGGATTCGAGCACGCGCCGGTTGATGGCTCCGGGCTCGACACGCTCCATGAAGTCATATATGTCGGTAAACCTGCCGCCCTGATCGCGCGCACGGATGATGCCGTCCACGACGTTGACACCCACGCCCTTGATGGCCGACAGACCGAAGCGTATGTCACCGGCCTGGTTGACACCGAATTTGCTGTATGATTCGTTGACATCCGGCCCTTTCACGGCCACCTTCATCGCCTTACATTCGTCCATGAATGTGGTGAGTTTGTTGATATCCGAGAGGTTGCGGCTCAGCACGGCAGCCATGTATTCAGACGGATAGTTGGCCTTGAGGTAGGCTGTCTGAAACGCTACCCAGCTGTAGCATGTGGCATGGCTTTTGTTGAAGGCGTATGAGGCGAATTTCTCCCAGTCGGCCCATATCTTGTTGAGCACGGCGGGGTCGTGGCCGTTGGCCTGGCCACCTTCGAGAAATTTGCCTTTGAGGTGATTCATCTTGTCAATGAGCTTCTTGCCCATGGCCTTGCGCAGGGTGTCGCTCTCGCCTCGCGTGAAGTTGGCGAGCTGGCGCGACAGCAGCATGACCTGCTCCTGGTATACTGTGA
>CAZBWZ010000046.1:0-15958 GCA_964495725.1 uncultured Bacteroides sp. | reverse complement strand
CCCATTGTTTGGCTTGTTTATCATTGATGTGGTCTATTCTCTCTTGGGAAGAGATACTTAAACACCCACAAATATAGCACAAGATTTTGAATTTCACACAATAATCAGCTAAAAAAATTGGCGTTTAATTTTTGTTTTAACACAAAATGTTTAGCAAATTCTTAAAGTAAAGCAGTGTATTAGATTGTTTATAAGATAGTTATATCTAATCCAAATCTCTTCCCAAGAGATTTGGATGGTTGCTAAAAAAATTCTTGATATATAGAGACCGAGGCGTAAGATACCCGTTAAAGGAGAGGGTAAGATTAGGATGGTAGCTTTATCAACTAATGCGAGTTAGGGATAATGGGACAATAATCTCTTCTAAGGAGACACTCATACATCATCGGACGGCCACACAATGGTCACCTGAATTTTTCTCAAAAAGTCATTATTGCCAGAGGTCTGATTGCCCTTTGGCCGGGGCCACATCAAAGTCGATATCGACTTCGGGCTTCAAAGCAAAGAAACGATAAGCGCCCAATGCAGCAAGGAGTTGAAGTGGAAACAGATCAGGATCGGGATGACCTACGCATCTGACATCATCCATTTTCTACGATGTTTCGGAGCATCAGGGGTGGAGGCAAGAGCTTTTTTTGGCAATCTCCAACTCAAATTCTTTTTCAAGCTGCCGATTCAATTTTTATGCTCACTTCTTTTCCCGAACACTCGTTAACTCGCTAATATGTATTTTTCATGATATGATAATTTGTTAAGGTTGTAAAATAAAAATATCCGGACCACTGAGCAGTGCCAGGTATCCGGATATTAATATCGGGGTTCATTAAGCGAGGGTATCCAAATCCGTGGACACACTTGGTTCAATGTCAACCGACGAAGGTGGTGCGGAAAAGCTGCTTATCGTAGAAAATCCTCTCGGCATATTCAAGAGCCTGTTCCCTGATTGACTGAGCCTGCACTTTAAGAAAGACATCGTCCTCACCGTAGGAGACAGAATCCAGCCAGTCGGCCTCTTTCAACACCTCATCGACCAATTGTTCAGATAAATATTTGCGCTCGTCGGCATCTCGCTCGTTGGTCCAGTTGCTGCCGATAAACCACACCTTGTGGCGCCCGAGGATGTTCTCTATGGCTTTCATCACGGTCTGAGACCACAGGCCGGTTTTTTCAATCTCCACATCGCGTCCGTTGACGGAATAATTGAATAATGTAGGAGCCCATTTTAAACAATTCACATTCACGTCAATTTCGATTTCCGATGCGTCTATGGTCCAGTTGAAGTGGCGCTCGAATGTGGCTTTCAGAGAGTCGCGCACATTTTGGGTCACTGTCTTTCCCACCTTCTCCTTTACCTTAGACACATACTGCGAATTGTCATTGTCCAGCTGACTGATATAAGTGTTGAAACAGTCTACCATCCTGATACAGGTGTCTTGTTTGTACACTTCCTTAACGACGTCATCCGACAGACTGCGTATCGTATCTTTGGTGGCCTCGGTGTCGGCGTTACGGTATAACGTGGCGTAATCGACATTACCGATCTCATCAAGTAGCTCTTGCAGTGCCTTGTACTGCGCCTTGGCGTACAGGGCGATGCCGCGCGCCACCACATAGCTTGGACTGTAGTCTTCGACTATATCAGAGTCGGGAAATATTGAGAAGACCATCTCATTAACCCAGTTCATGATGCAAGCGCCCCCACTGAGAATCACTGTGTCCACATTCCTGCCAGTGGCTTCCTCTATTCTTGACTTGAGGGCCCTAAGGTCATTTTCCACTGCTCTGCGGTAGGATGCCGTCACCTCAGCCCTGGAGACATCGTACTCAAACCGGAATTGACTGAACAACTTCTTTTCGCCGGTCCGGACACCCAGATGGTAATCCAATGAAAAGTCCTCCCGGCCATCGGTGTAGGTCTTCTCCTTTACACAACGACATTCGTAATCGATTTCGGATTCAACATCCACATGCCCGTTACCGGTGGATTCGAGTAATTGCAAGGTGCCGTTATATGATCGCTGGTAGCCTTCATAATCATTCTCCCGGTAGGAATTCAAAATGTCTTTTTCGATTGTCCCGGCGCCGAGCTCTCCGTTTGACCATTCGTCTCTCGACACCTTCTTTCCATTGAGCATCACGGTGTAGTCGATTGTGCTTGAACCGTAGTCCACGACCAGTGTCATCTTGTCGTGATCGATATGATCCCTATGTGAGAAAAAGGCCGCGTCACTCTCGTTGATGATCCATTTGAAGGAGATGCCGAGGTCGGCTACTGCCTCGTTGAAGAAACGCAGATACTCATCCTTTTCATGGGTATTCCATTTTGTGGGCGAAGCCATACATATATAGAAATTTGGCTCCCCGTCGTCATCCTTGAGCGTCAGGAAAGAGTTATTCTTGATTATGGCCTCTACCACAAGTTTGATATAGGCTCTGTAGGCGGCTATATTTCTGAGATTGCCCACAGGGGCTTTCATCTTGCCGATGATATTGCTCCTCAGGGTCTTCTCAAGTGAGAAAATGCCATCCGGCGATTGGTATACCACGGAGTGCAACACCCGGTCGTTTACGTTATTGGTTGCCCTCAGCTTCAGGGATTGGCCTTTTGCATCCAGTAAATCGTTATCTTCCAAGGGAACCACCCAGGCGGCTGTCTCCCCGTGGCCATAATCTAATCCGACTATGTATTTCTTTGGCATAATAGTATGATTTGAATTTTTTCCGATAGCACTAAATTGTTCGGTCTCATAACCTGTGCTTAACTTAGCCAAAGCATAGAGAGCTATGCCTCGTGCCACATTCTCATTCAATCGCTGTGGCTGAATTACTTCGGAGGTGGAAAAAAATGTGTGTTGTATCAACTCAGGGAACCAATCCATAATTGAGCCTCTTCCTGAGAGAATTACGGTGTCTACTTTTCTGCCGGTGGTCCTCTCAATCTTTGACTTGAGGTCTTCAATATAGCATTGCACATCACGGCGGTAGTTTGCCGTCACATCATTCATTGAAAAGTCATACTCAAATCGGTATTCACGGAATAAATGCAATTCACCGGTCAGGTCCCCCAGATGAAAATCTAATGAGCAGTCATTCACGCCATTGATGTATGCCTTCTCCTTTTCATTATGAATTTCATATTCGAGTGAAGAGTCAATATCCAGATGCTGATTACCTGTGGATTCGAGCAATTTAAAAGAGCCGTCATACGCCCGCTTGTAGCCTTCATAATCTTTCCTGCGATAAGAATCCAAAATTTCATGATCTATTCTATCCGCTCCAAGATTATTATCTGACCAGTTGTCTTTTGATACCTTCTTTCCATTGAGCATTGCAGTGAAGCCGATGGAATTGGCACCGTAGTCGATAGCGAGTGTCAGACTATTGGGGTGTAGCTGGTCCTTGTAAGAGAAAAAGACGGCGTCACTTTCATCAATGACCCATTCAAAAGAAAGTCCGAGACCTGAAACAGCCTGGTTGAGAAACTGCCGGTACTCATATTTATCATGATCGCACCATTCCGTCGGGAATGCCGCCCCGATATGGAAATTGGGCTGTCCGTCTGTATCTTGAAGAGTGAGAAAGGGATTGAGCATGACCACTCTCTCCACCACCAGCCTTATATAAGCCTGGTAAGCCTCTCTGTCCTTCATTTTACTTAACGGTGCTTTCATCTTATAGATTACCCCGGATCTACATATGCGTTCAAGGGAATAATTACCATCGGCATGCTTAAAAACTACTGAATATAACACACAGTTGTTCACCAAACTTGCATCTCTGTCTCTCAGAATCAGCGATTTCCCATTTGAATCCATACTGAAGCACTCCTCTAAAGGCACAACCCAGGCGGAGGTATTATATGTCCCGAAATCAAATCCTACTATGTATTTTTTTGACATGATAATTTGTTAACGCAGTTAAATATCTATATCCGGACTACTGAGCAGTGCCAGATGTCCATATATTTTTATCGGAGTTCAACAAGCGAGGATACCCAAATCCGTGGACACACTTGGTTCAGCGGCTGTCTTATGGCTCAGCCACATTGCAGTAGTTGTCCACGGAGAAGATATCCAGAAAATGTTGTCAACCGGCGAAGGTGGTGCGGAAAAGCTGCTTATCGTAGAAAATCCTCTCGGCGTATTCAAGGGCCTGTTCCCTGATTGACTGAGCCTGTACTTTAAGAAAGACATCGTCCTCACCGTAGGAGACAGAATCCAGCCAGTCGGCCTCTTTCAACACCTCATCGACCAATTGTTCAGATAAATATTTGCGCTCGTCGGCATCTCGCTCGTTGGTCCAGTTGCTGCCGATAAACCACACCTTGTGGCGCCCGAGGATGTTCTCTATGGCTTTCATCACGGTCTGAGACCACAGGCCGGTTTTTTCAATCTCCACATCGCGTCCGTTGACGGAATAATTGAATAATGTAGGAGCCCATTTTAAACAATTCACATTCACGTCAATTTCGATTTCCGATGCGTCTATGGTCCAGTTGAAGTGGCGCTCGAATGTGGCTTTCAGAGAGTCGCGCACATTTTGGGTCACTGTCTTTCCCACCTTCTCCTTTACCTTAGACACATACTGCGAATTGTCATTGTCCAGCTGACTGATATAAGTGTTGAAACAGTCTACCATCCTGATACAGGTGTCTTGTTTGTACACTTCCTTAACGACGTCATCCGACAGACTGCGTATCGTATCTTTGGTGGCCTCGGTGTCGGCGTTACGGTATAACGTGGCGTAATCGACATTACCGATCTCATCAAGTAGCTCTTGCAGTGCCTTGTACTGCGCCTTGGCGTACAGGGCGATGCCGCGCGCCACCACATAGCTTGGACTGTAGTCTTCGACTATATCAGAGTCGGGAAATATTGAGAAGACCATCTCATTAACCCAGTTCATGATGCAAGCGCCCCCACTGAGAATCACTGTGTCCACATTCCTGCCAGTGGCTTCCTCTATTCTTGACTTGAGGGCCCTAAGGTCATTTTCCACTGCTCTGCGGTAGGATGCCGTCACCTCAGCCCTGGAGACATCGTACTCAAACCGGAATTGACTGAACAACTTCTTTTCGCCGGTCCGGACACCCAGATGGTAATCCAATGAAAAGTCCTCCCGGCCATCGGTGTAGGTCTTCTCCTTTACACAACGACATTCGTAATCGATTTCGGATTCAACATCCACATGCCCGTTACCGGTGGATTCGAGTAATTGCAAGGTGCCGTTATATGATCGCTGGTAGCCTTCATAATCATTCTCCCGGTAGGAATTCAAAATGTCTTTTTCGATTGTCCCGGCGCCGAGCTCTCCGTTTGACCATTCGTCTCTCGACACCTTCTTTCCATTGAGCATCACGGTGTAGTCGATTGTGCTTGAACCGTAGTCCACGACCAGTGTCATCTTGTCGTGATCGATATGATCCCTATGTGAGAAAAAGGCCGCGTCACTCTCGTTGATGATCCATTTGAAGGAGATGCCGAGGTCGGCTACTGCCTCGTTGAAGAAACGCAGATACTCATCCTTTTCATGGGTATTCCATTTTGTGGGCGAAGCCATACATATATAGAAATTTGGCTCCCCGTCGTCATCCTTGAGCGTCAGGAAAGAGTTATTCTTGATTATGGCCTCTACCACAAGTTTGATATAGGCTCTGTAGGCGGCTATATTTCTGAGATTGCCCACAGGGGCTTTCATCTTGCCGATGATATTGCTCCTCAGGGTCTTCTCAAGTGAGAAAGTGCCATCCGGCGATTGGTATACTACGGAGTGCAACACCCGGTCGTTTACGTTATTGGTTGCCTTCAGCTTCAGGGATTGGCCTTCTGCATCCATTAAATTGTTGTCTTCCAAGGGGACTACCCAGGCGGCTGTCTCCCCGTGGCCAACATCTGATCCGACTATGTATTTCTTTGGCATAATGTATTGTTATGAATGATATCACTTTTATGCTAATGCGGGTCAGTGACCACCTCATCCGCGTTTTGTGTCTGTGTGGGTCGCTGTGTCTTGATTTTTTCAGTGACCTCGCCTACTTTATCCCGTGCGACGCGCATCCATCCTTTGATTTTCTCAACCACAGCCTTGGCCCACGAGGCGAGCACATCAAAGATGTCACCGAGGGCAGGTGCATATTTCTCTATCAATTTGGCATACTCGGTCTCGGATGTTTTGATAGCGTTTTTGGTGAAATAATATATTGCCGGCAGAACGAGGATCGTTGCAAGGAGACCTACTCCGAACACTGAGAATATAGTATTGATAATAAGTGCGTTTAAAACAAGGATTGCAAGAGTACACGTTGCGGTGAACACCACGGTGAAGAGGCCGCTGACAATGGCCTTGAGGGCCAAACGCCAGATTGGTGTGTCAACCTTGCCTTCATGCAGGTCGGCGGTGACTGCCAGAGCATCGGCACCGGCTGCGGCCATAGCACCCAGGATGCGGGGTGAGAGCTCAGAGTCATCGTCGGTGAATTTTATTGAGCCTTCCTTTTGTGCCACATAGAGCATCAGTGCGGTTGCGAGCTTGAACTCTTTAGTGCGGATCTCTTTGGTCTCGCCGACAATGGCCACAAGCTCGGGTGTGAGGCCGTCTTTCACCTTTTCCATTACAAAGAGGAAGGGCAGACCGTCGAGCGAGTCTTTGATAGCAGCTACAAGCTCATCGTCTGACATCATGGAATTGGTGTTGCGGAGCTCCTCGACATCGGCCTTATCATCCTTTATCAGCTGCATCGAGGTGAGCACATTCACGTAGATGCTTCTGCGCTCTTCCGGACTGTATGGTAGGGTGGCAGCGACAATCGAGTCAGCTACGGACGAGCTGTCGTTGCTGGCAGCTTCCTCACTGGCGGTGTAATCCTCCACACCTTGTTTGAGCTCATCATAGATTTCGGTGGCCTGGATATGGGTGTAGCCAAATTTGTCCATCAGGAAGATCTGTGCTGTTTCTGCGAATGAGAGCTCGTTCTTGCCCTCCTTGAGGCTGCGGATCTGATCAAGATTCTCCTTGATTGCCTTCACTGCGGGTGCTATAAATTCTGTATTGTCCATAAGTATGTGTTATTTTTGTTGTTCTGTAAGCAAGAGAGGCATTTTGGGAAAATCTATCACAAGAATCCTATTTTTTTAAGGGGATTACATACACTCCTTTCAAAATAGCCTGTCCCTCACTATTATATAGCGCGTAGACTGATGTGAGTGGCGCTGCGATATTGGCCTCGCTGATATCGAAAGCCTCTATAGTGGCATCGGTATATTCTCCCATTCTATACCCGAATTTCTTGAGAAGGCGTGAGATGTTCTCCTTGAATGACGTGTCAGAGCTGTCGGAATACTGGGACTGGAGCCATCTGAGAAACTCTTTGTGTGTGCCTTCGAGCTGACGGTAGTCAAAGAGAGCCACCAGTGAGTTTGTGAATTTGTCGATCCGCGACGCAATCATATCAGCCGTGGTGACGGCGACAAGGCTCATTTCCGCTCTCTCGCTGACGATTGTCTTACGGGTGGCAAGTGAATTTCCTGCCATGAAGGCACCGGCGGCGGCAACTATGCCATAGATTGAGCGCATCCCTTCCTTCTCAGACACGATAGCGCCTATAAGCGCCGCCAGGCCGAGAAGGCCCAAGGCCACAGCCCTCTTCACCTTGGGTGTGGACACGGTGGTGGAACCCGGTATGCGGGTCTCGTTGACCTTTATCTCGCAACCGAAATCAGATGCCTCTATGATACCCTTCACAAGGAAACGCAGTTCGCGGTCGGGGTGATTCATCCGGTCGATCCTGTCCATCACAATCTTGCGGCATGTCGCGGAGATGTCGCGTGTGGGGTTTGGCGACGAGAGTGCCTGCTCAATTTTACTTTTTTCCTGCGGTGTCATTTTGAATTTCTGTTGTGGTATCATATATTTTGTTTTTATTATCTGTTACTATTATCTTTTCTTTACTGCAGCGGCACGAGATAGAGGCCCTTGTATAACACCTTTCCCTCTGAGTCGACCACCGCTGACCTGGTAGTCTTGACCTTGGGTACATTGGCTCTTTCCACATTAAAGAATTCCGGAGTGGCGCATTTGTCGTATTCCGAAACCACATCAATAAATCTCACCATATAGTTCCTTTCTATGACGTTTTTCAAGAGAATGCTTACGTCGATTCGAGGCTGATTGGCGATGTCTTCTATATCATGTCGGATAGCCTGTGTGCAGGTCTTGAGTATTGATCTCGCCTTAGGTGTCATGATTATGTCTACGATCCTCTTGATCTGATCCCGCAATGACTCTTTGTCAATATTGATGCGGAAGGTCAATTCAGGGAACTTCCACCTGAGCTCTCTCGCAGCGCGATCCATTTCCGGCCCGGAATTCTTCCTGCTCATCTTGATGTCACCGTGGGGGAGCTTGATCCACCTTGCCAATCCGGTGACCGCCCCGCAATTGGGATGCGCCTCTGAGATGCAGGTGCGCTCAACGTAGATCTGTATGTAACTACCCAGCCGGGCCAAATAGTCATTAAGCTCGGTGAGGGACATGGCATTGCCGGACTGTGCCAATAAGTCTTCCAGGTCCGGAATTTCATTGTCGGCTGTGTCAGGACACATGTCAGGCAGCTTGCCCCCATCGGCATACAGGCGAGCTAACAGGCGCGATACAATCCTGTCGATCTCCTCTCTGTCGTCAACACCCTCTTCCTGGGCATATCTGTCGACCAGGGTCTCGAGTATATACAATGGAGTGACACCCTTTCGGAGAGCCGGGTCGGTGAGGGCGTTGACAGCCACCGTGCAAAATTCGTCGATCTGGGCCGCCATGACCTCAGGCTTTGCTTTTACAGACAGCCTATAGGCTACCTCGAAATCCCGCACATCATCATTCCAGGTGATAACTTCTGAGATCTCGTGGTCGATGGCAGGGGCGCAGTAACCGGCCAGTGATATCAGATTGTCTCTCATCGCCGACGGTATATCCGCGAACTTGAGCCTATTCATCACGCAATTCCTGAAAGAGGTATCGATATCCCGGAATTGGGCCAGACAAATGTCGGGGCTGTCACATGTATTTTCCGAGACTCTTTTGATCCATCTCTCGCACTCCTCGATAAAAAGTATTTTTTCAGGTTTAAGACTGTCAGTCATATTGGGGTCAATATTCTATACGGGTATCTGTATACAGCAGATAATTCCCGGATGGTTTTTTCTTAATTGCAAGAAGCTTACGCCCGTTAGCATTGCGGAAGAATACTGAAAGGCGGCGGTCGAGATTGTAGCATTTAACCTTGTCATACCCTACCTTTCCGGCTGCGGTGACGTAAGCCAAATCTGAGCCACCCTCCTCCCACACAGATGTGACGTCCGTCACAACCTGGGTGTCAGAATCTCTGTTTATGACCAGATTAGCACACTTATTCGCTTTATCGGGCACCATTGTGGCGTAAACACCAGGCATTGGCGAAATCTCGCGGCAGAGAAGCGTTACACATCCGCTGTCGGAAAAAATGGCAGTGACACACTGTCCCTCTTTAAGAATCACTTCCTCATCTCCGGTGCTCACCTTAATCGGGATGCCGGCATTGATATTGGCAAACACCCGCACACAGAAAACACCTTCAGAAGCAGAATCAGACACGGGTAGCGAAATATCTTTGTGCAGGGAGATGAAATTTTCATCAGATATGGTATCGGTCTTTTCGTTGACCATTATTCCGTAGTCGGGCTTAAAAGGACAGTCAGCTTTGTTAACGCCGGCAAGAAGATATACGGCAGTAAGCCCGTAGAGATCCTTGAATCCGAGCTTCCCGGAGTATTTGTCAATCTGCTCCTGCAGCACGCCAAGCGGGTAACAATTGCGTCCATTTACCCCGTGGACAATCAGCTTGCCGGCACTGATTTCCGCTGAAATGGGCACTCCATTCAGCCAATTTCGCACAATTCCACATAAATCCCTCTCCTGTAATGTATTACAAAACAGACGTGTACCATATCGCGCCAGTAGTTCGAGGAATTCATTTTTCTTCACAAGGAATTCATCAAGATCAAAAAAACGCTGAAAATCTGAAATCCTCAGAATTATCACACCTTGCAGTTTCATAGTCAATACTTAATTATTTTTTCGGCCATCTGGTTGAGGGCATTTCTTATAGATATATACAACTGCTTATCATATATACATTTACCGGCAATAAACTGATGTTCGTCGGCAAGAGAGTAGAGTTCAGGCTCCACACTCTCTCCTGTTTGCTGCCTGCGACGCTGTAATGAATACCGTATCTCATCGTAGCCCTCAAACGGCATCACGATGTCTGATGAAGCAGAGAAAAAATTGTTGGTCTTCAGCTGCACAAAGCACCTTACAATATCATCGAGATTGGTCTCGCCGTAAGTACGTGTCTCGCTGATGGCATCCCTCAGACATTCGAGATACTTCTCAGACTCAAATACAAACATTCCCGAACTGCTGTATCCCTTATTGATATATATGTTCTTGGCCTTGTCAATCACGCTGCTGATGTCGGCTCCCGTAAAAAATTTGTTGGATCGAGTGTAGTTTTTGTCTTTCAATTCCAGCGGTGTAGGGATACATATTGTGTTGAGGATTTTTTTGAATGCCTTTCCATTAACAACAGATGTGTCGAATAGCTTTTTCGTGATGAGAGTACTGTCGAGAGAGTTAAGGTACTTACTGCATTGGTATTGGATCTGTGAATCGAATATCTCGCCACATTCCTTGGCGGATGGCATGAATACAGAATACTTTTCATCGAAACGACCACTCCTGAACATCTCGCCAGGCATCTTGGAAATGTCGTTGGATGTGCAGAATACAAAAATTGAGAGACCGCGATCGCCTTTCTCCTGCATCCATGTGAGGAATTTACCTATCATCCTCACTGTCACTTCATGGCTCCCTTGAAAGGCTTTCTCCATTTCGTCAATCCAAAGGATGCAGGGCGACAGCTCTTCGGCTGCGCGCAAAGCATCGTTGAATCCCTTTTCCGTATCTCCTACATATTTGCCCATGGCATCTCCCACGTCGAGCCTTACGAGAGTGCGGCCGAGTTGTCGGGCTATATGTCTTGCCATCATCGACTTTCCTGTGCCTGGCACACCCGACACAATAATTCCTTTGGGCGGCTGCATCACAAAGCTTCTGTCATATTTCTCGGGATGGCATATCCGATCGCCATATTTCTCGAGCCATATATCTATGTTCTTGAGCCCGGCAGGACGTGGTGCGTTGGTGGAATCTTTGAGTGACAATGCGTTGACATTGGATATTATTCGCTCGGCATCCTTACGGATCTCAGAAAGAATTTTCATGAAATTAGTGCCGGTACGGTCATTGACCGGATGATATACGCATCCGTGTCTGGTCATGATGCCATTGAGCACAAATGTTATTTCCACCGGTGACAATCCGCGCATATTGTGGTATAGGTTATCAAGAAATTCCGTATCGGATATTTTCTTATATCCGTTGATATCAGTAACAAGCGGAATACCTTCGTTTTTACTGAGCCAATCCGACACGATCATGCAGAACTCATCTCTCCCGATCAGGGGTACATTGATGATTTCAATATATGGATTCAACGATTGTGGGATACCGGTGGGAACAGATGTGGTCAATATCATTACAATAGATTTGTCTACGGCACTCATGTCATAATTGCCGGAGCCGAATGAAGTGTAACCCTGTATGGCGTCAACAAAAGCCTTGACTGAGCATTCAGGAAATTTATCCCCGGAATAGAGGAAGATACATGCATCCGACAGCTTTGTGCTATTTTCGAAGAACGAATCTGATGTGGCAAACACAAAATTGGATGGTGTGGATGTTCCTGAATCCGCATCGTATGTTTTCTTTTTAAGAGGTAACACAGATTCCATCCGTATAATATCGAGACCTATAGAAAAATCCTTGGTGACGAGAATGAAGATTCTCTTCCCTGCCATATAGGCCACCTTTATAGCCTCATTGGTTTGTCCTAATTGAGACTTGCGGTAAGTAACTGAATTGTACATGTTAGTTTATGTGAAGGGTGGAAAACTGCTATCCTCAGTGCAGGGTGCGTGCTTCCGGGTAATTTTTTAGTTTGTCTATTCGGAGAGCTCGGCATCCATGGTGTCTGCAAACTCTTCTGTGTGATTTTTTGTGTCGGCATCCACACGTTGCTTGAGACGCTGGTATTCTGCCCAAAGCAGCGGCTGGGTAACCCTGATCTTGTCAAGCATACCTTTAGACATTCTCAGGCATTTAGATTTTCGACCATTTTGCAGACGCTGCACCAGATTGATCAGAGCGGTCTTGTCAGGGTCTTTATTCGCCTTTATGAGGTCGTCGAGGAATAGCATTGCCGATAGCGGATCCATTCCGTATATCTTGACGAGCTGATCTGTGGATATGGTCATTTGTTCCATGCCGTTGATCATCAGCGGGAGTATCCTGTCAGGTATGATGCCCGTGCGTTTCCATCTCGCTATATCACGTTTGATCACGGGAGAGCATCTAATAATCCTGCGCGCTATGATAAGGCGGGTATTGAAACTCCATCTGTTATTTAGAAGATCTCGAATTTTCATAATAGTGGTGTTTTAAAGGTAGTAAACCTAATTATTCCTCATTCAATGCCCAACACTTTGGCTGCAAATTTGTTAGCATCAACCTCAACACTTTGCATAGCATAAGCAAGATATTGGAAATTAGATCCTTCCTCAGCATCGACATAATTGCTGAAAGCCAATATCCATTGTGCCTTGCGGTTGATTGAGAATCCCCAATTGTCATTGACAAGAGCCTGCATCTGCTGGAGATGGCGGAGTTCGTGTAATACGGTCTGTAACAGACGGTCGGGGTCAGCTATAAGCAATACCTCGTTAAGGTCAACACAATATTCATCATTTTCCTTATATGATTGGCCGAAAACGAATTGTCCTAAATTGTTGATATTTACTTCGGATAACTCGATATTCATGATTCGGGCAATATTCCTTACCACCTTTACCATATATTCCTTGCGTTGCGACACATCCATCCGATTCATAATTGTGGCAAGTGTACCATTTGACCTCAAGGAAGTCACATAGTTACTCAAAGCTTCAATCACAGGTGTGTCACAGTCTTCAAACTGATAAGCCTCAGCATATTGAGACAGTGCTGTCGCCAGTTTTTGAAGTTCTGCATTTTTCCGGGCGATTTTTGTCCTATAATGTTTGATAGCGATAGCCACCGATGCTGTCACTAAGATGAAGATGCCTGATCCGATTGTGATTGGTTCCATAATCTTGGGTTGATGAATGAGTTGAAAGTGGACGAGGAAAGATACTCTTCAAATTTCAGTCCAACGAATGGTTTTGAAGAGTATCCCATGGTATTTTCAAGCGAGAGCCGGTGCCTCACGGCTGTTGTTGCCATCAGTGACGAATATGGATGTATCCGTATCATCGGCTGTATTGATATTATCCACTGATTGATTGTCGGCGTTCTGCTTGTTGCGGGGTGATGATATTTTTGACAGAAGCGATTTGAGCTTGTCTGTAAGCATTGTGATGACTTTGTCGTAGATTCCCGACATTTTTTCCATCGATGCATCTATCATTTTGTCATGCACATCGCAATATTTTACGCAGAGTATAAACATTAATGCAGCAGATACTATCTGGGTGAGGATACCGGCTCCGAAGATGTAAAATAACAATGTTGCTGTAGCAACACCTACTGATAGTATGATAGTGGCTGAAAGCGCACACATTATCAAGAGGAAAAGAGAACCAAGGATCCACTTTAGGATACGCTGCCATGTTGTGAGGTCGATGCGGTCATTATGCAAGTCATTGGTAGCATTGATGGCATCAATGGCTGCGCCGGTCATCGCACCGATTAATTCGGGCGCGAGTTTAGTGCCGTCTTCGCCGAGGCTGAGCAATCCCTGCTGCTGAGCAATATAAATCTCTACGGCGGTGGCCAGACGGTGGTCATCGGTCATAGCCTCTCGCATATTATCGAGCAATCCAAGAGTTTCATTGTCAAGTTGAGTGCCGACTGCATCAATTACGGCAACGAAAGGAAGGCCATCGAGACTATCCATCACGGCATGGATAAGGTCATCTTCAGACAGTGATGCATTTGCAGCGCGTAGGCTCTCCACATTCTTATCCGCACCGGCCTGCGTGTTGAGCTGTAAGGCGGTGAGGGTATTGACAAGGATGTCTTTGCGCTCTTGCTGTGAATAAGATGCGAGAGATTCCCGGATGCTTTCTTCCATCGAGGTGGAATTTTCCTCCAAGGCTTTACGCTTGACACCATAGTTTTCAATACCATTGCGAAGGTCATCCACAACCTCTTGTGCCTGGGTCTCGGTGTATCCGAGTGTATCAATGATGCTCATTACTGCGGCTTCTGTCATATCGATATCGGCTGACGCGTTTTTGAGTTGGATGATTTTCTCATAGTTGTCGCGTATAGCCTCAATCATTGGCTGGAGGCTTCCGTGGTAGGGCGATTTATCTTTCATTTCTCAATATTTTTGGTTTCTGTTAACTTGAGATCAATAAATCATGATTCTATCACTTGCAGAATGAAAAATTATTTTTTTTCTGTGCTTTTGGGGGCTGACAGCTCGGCTGCCCTTGGAAATGATATCTCAGGTGTAGGCTTGATTTCTGTATTGTCATCACACAAAAAAGTATCCTCACCGATAATGTCATCGGTGGATGTGCCTGTTGAGGCATAGTCGGCGAGTTGAACATAAAGGAGCAGATCGGTTTGTCCGGTTTCAACGGCCTTTGCTTCAAATCTTTTTCTTATCTGAGGATCCATATTTCCCGAGATGTAGTCAATAAGTTCTGTATCTGTAATCAAGTATCTCATATATACAAATGTGAATAATTCATAAAATGGTTTAGCTCATTAGAGTTTTAAGATGTGTAATGGCTCTTTTCCTGATATTTGCCACTGCATCTTGTTTATCTTTGACATTCAATATGCTGACATCGCGTTTGGGTTTGATTAAGCCTGAGCTCAGCAATTCTTCAAAAATTTCATCTCCGGTAAAATTCTCAAAGTAGCTCATCTGTATCACAATCTGTTCTTTTTCAGGCAATTTCTCTATCATTTTTATTAGTTTTGTCTTGATAGCCATGTCGTTTGAGGAGAGCGAATTTTCGTCACCATCATAAATCAGGAGAGCGAACCACGGATTTTCTATCACATCACTGCCTGAAAAATCTTTTTTAATCTTCGTTGACTCGTCTAAGCGGGTGCTATATCCGTCTTTCTTTAATTCCTTTGCCCTCTTATTGTAGAAATAACGCGTCGTGATTGAGCTAAGATAGCTTTTCAACTTGGCTCCATTTTGGCGTGAGTATAAGCTCACCTTATAATATGGAATATTGTCTTTACCGCCCAAGGGTGATATAAAGAGATAGTATTCTCCTTGAATGTGTCCTGCATGACCCCCATACAGATCGTATGAGATTCTGTTGAGGAATCCGTAAGAAAAGTCTGTGAGGAAGAATGCTCTCCATTGTTCCACAGCAGGTGAGGAGTCAACGGAGGTGATATTTTTTATAAGAATTTCTTCATTTAGGGGAGCCGGCTTGTTGGTCAAAAGATTTTTCTGAATCTCTTTGCGTGAAAAACCGAGGAAGTTTTCATTTTTAATCATAATGTAATATCGTTGTTAAATATATTTTCATGGTTAAAGCGAGTGGATTGTCACTATTCTTTATGGTGAAATAAATAAAGTAATTTTCACTAAACTTTAAATTTTTTATTTTATTACAAAGGACAAAATTGTAGAGTCAACTGGCAAGTGCAAAATTAAGCTATCCTTTTGAAGAATTCAATTTTTGGGGTATAAAAGTTCATTTTTTTACACGGACGACTATAAACTAAGGGTTTATCATTCATATTTTTATGATTTGTGCAAGCCTAAACTGTTAAAATAGGTTGGTAAACTCGA
>CAZBWZ010000045.1:0-16100 GCA_964495725.1 uncultured Bacteroides sp. | reverse complement strand
GATGCGTAGTCGATTAGTGCCTGCCAGTTGTTGGTACGCACGTAATAGTCATAGTTGATAAGGGTATTTGTGGTCTTGTCGTAGCATATCGGATAGGCTATGAAAGAGGCGGCGATGATGCAGACGGTGGTGATGATGGATGTCAGGCCCGGTTTGGCTTTTCTCAGCAGGAGTGTCAGCGGCGGAGTGGCGATACAGGCTGCCATCACGGCCGGTATCGAGGGGATGAGTGTGTCGGGTATCAGCAGGTATCCGTGCCCTATCAGCTGATAGGATAAAGGGTAGGTGAGGAATCGCGCCCAGACAAGGATATTTGCCGCAACGGTGACGAGGGTAGCTACCGTGAAAGTGATTTTGTCACGTGTAGCTGTTGCAGTATTCAGATGTCCGATGATGAAGATAATCGCTGTGATTATCATGGCCGGGCCTATGAGCCAGTAGAGTAGTGTGAGAGAAAGGACTGAAAGGATGTAATCTGATTTATTGCCACGGAGTATCAAGCCTGAGGCTATGGAAGTGACGATAGCCACCGGAAATGTCATTGTTACTGTAGGCTTGCCTAAGCATAGCCACATTGCGATAGCCGGAATGAGGGACAAGGCAAAGGTGATGGCTGAGGGTGTGGAGGGCGAGATTCTGCGGCACAGGCTCTTGGTGGCAGTGACTGTAAGGGTGAGGAGCAGGGCTATGATGGCTGCTCCGATGTAGTAGTTGTTGAAGAACTGGGTCAGGAATTCTCCTGCGTATGTGGCGAGTCCGCCGGGCCATGAGAGGAATTGGCTGAAGTAGCCCGGGGTGGTGAGGAAAAGCTGCATCTGCTCGCGGTAGCTCAGGGCGGCTCTGGATGGAAAGGCCCAGAAAATATATGCGAGTATGAAGAATATGATGACGATGGCCGGATTTATGAGCTTGAAGCGCTGCTTTTGTGGCGCTTTTTGGTTAGTGTTTGCCATGGATTGGAGATTGGTGTTTTCTTTAGCAAAGATAACGATTTTAGGTAAGGTATGCAAATTTTTGTTTTTGACGGGGAGAGGGGACACCGCTTGACTTGACAACGGCGCGAAGCGCCGCCGAACGGATGTCGCCCATGATGATGCGACCGAGGGGAAAAATTAGGATGAGAAAGAGTGATGAAATGAGGAGGAGAAAATGAGGAGGGCAAGGAAGAGGAAAGGAGGAGAGGAGGCCGGCGGAGGGGAGGGGCGCCGGCTCCGATGGTATCAGCTGCCGTAGCGCTGGTGGAGGAAGTCGTAGGCTGGGCCCGGGCCCATGATGCGCATTATGTCTTGTATCTGTTGATCGTAGTGGGCATCGAATTGCTTGAGCGAGTCGGTGAGGGCGTTGGCGTAGACTGTGTCGCCTTGCTGCAGCAGGTATTGTATATGCTGGCTCTGATTCCAAGCCACGCCATCGTGGGCGGTCTTGAGGTCTTTCCATTTCTGCAGGGCTTCGTTCTGGGGTGTGCCGCCTCCGCTCGATACCGAGTCGATCACTACGTTGATTTCTCCCGGTTCGATAACCACGAGCAGATCCTGGGTGCCGTAGCGCACTTTCCTGTCTACGGTGATTCGTGCAAGATAGGTGCCCTTACGGAGTCTGAATTCAAACTTGCCGTTTTGTATCTCCACGGAGTCAACGCCGATGCTGTCTTCGATGGTGGGAGAGCCGTAGGGCACGACAAACACACGCTGGCCGTTGAGCCGCTCCTGCGATGTGGTGCCTCTCACCACTGCTTCCTGCTCACCGCCCGAGCATGCTCCTGTCATGAGACCGGCAGCAGCCATAGCTATCATCATTATTTTTTTCATCTGTTTCATGTTTAAAAAATGGGATGCGTATTTATTAACACGCATCCCATATAGTTGAGTAATCAGAGATTATTTACCGAATGACCACCATGTGCATTCGCCCCATGCACCAGAGCCTGGAGCTGCATAGATGAGTACCATGCCGTCCGGTCCGAGATAGCCAACCTCAAAAGAGGTGGGCTGCATGCCGTCGGTGTTGATGGCGAACGGCCACAGGATAGCACCCGCAGAGGTATTGAGTGTACCTACGCTGAAGGTAGAGGGGTTGGGGGTAAGGTCAAGAGCGAATGAGCCCTGACGTGTCTGGGTACCGTTCTGGTCAAATACAGTGACTGTGAGGTCTTCGACGTTGAACACCATCTTTGACTTGGCGTAGGTGTCGCCTTCGTATTTGTCATATTGGCCACCGGCATGGGTGGTCTGACCGCTGAATGTGTCTTTGCACTCACCGTCATTGACGCCGCAGCCCCACCATGCTCCATTGATAGAGCCGTCGCCAGACTGTGCGCCAGCGAGGTAACCGCCGTTACCCCATACACCGCCTTGCGGATAGCCTTCGTTGACGTTGACATTGGTAGGTCTCCAGTGCCAGTCATGCGAAGCAAGTACCTGCGGGTCGTCACCGCTCTTGAATGACCACCATGTGCATTCGCCCCATGCGTCTGTGCCGGGAGCGGCATAGAGGAGTATAAGGCGACCGGCATCGAGCCAACCTATTTCAAACTGTTCGGGCATAAAGCCATCTTTGTTGATGGCGAACGGCCAGAGGATAGCACCCGCAGAGGTATTAAGTGTGCCACGGCTTGAGGTATCCTCGTTTACGATCTCGTTGTTCTTGAAGTTGGTCACGGAGAAGGTACCTGATGTGATCTCCACGCCCTCGGGGCTGTAGGTCATTACAGAGCCGTCTTCGTTGAATACCATCGATGAGAGGGCGTAGGTCTGACCTACAAACTGGTCGTACTTGCCACCGGCGTGCTGTGTCTGTCCGCTGAACTTGTCTTTGCAGTTGCCGTCTTCCACGCCGCAACCCCACCATGCACCGTTGACAGTGTCGCCACCGTCCTGAGGATCGGCGCAGTATCCGCCGTTACCCCATACGGCACCACCGTCGTTGGCTGTGGTTGCCATCCAACGCCATACCTTTGAGCCATCGTCTGACACGAGCAGGGCTACAGCGGGCTCAAGCTCCTGAGCGGGCTGTAGTGTGAACTGCTTCTCAGCCACCACTTCAGTGCCGTCGATATTTGTGAAAGCGAAATACAGGGTCTGCACGGGATCACTGCCGCGGGCGGGCTGATATGTAAACATACCGCCTGAGCGACCGTAGGTCAGAATCTTCTTGTCACCAGACTTGTTGATGTAGTAGATATTTACAGCCTGTACGTTGGGGAGGTTATACTCGATCACGTTACCGTTTTCGCAGGGCTCGTATGTGACATTGCCATTTTCGTCCTTGATAGCGTTGTACTGCTTGAAAGTGGCACCTTCGAGAATATTCTGCTCGGTGATCTGCTTTACATCGAAATCACCTTCCGCCTTAAGCGGGTCGCACGATGTGAGCACGACACCGGCCAAGGCTATTATCAAAAGTTCTTTTTTCATTTAGATCAGTTTTTAATGGATTAGTAGACAGGCGTACCCGACATATTGTAGTCGCTTGAGTTGCTGTCCCAACCGGGGTTCTGCTTCAGCACGTCAGGATCAGCTACGATATTGATCTGAGCCTGGGGGATCTGCAGGAAGCCGTCAGTAGCGGCATAGCGCTTGGCCCATGATGAAGATGCGTGGTGCATTGTTGTCCACCGTCCGGTGTAGTTGACCTTTGTGCCGTTCTGCTTCTCGAGCGATACGGCTGCGAGGCAGTTCTCACCGCCGTTCTTACCTGACCAGCGGCGGAGGTCGTTGAAGCGGATACCCTCACCGAAGAGCTCCCAGCGGCGCTCGGCCTTGATGTTATCCCATGAGTAAGCGGTCTTGTCGACACCTGCGCGTTCCTGCACACGGTTCATCATTGTAGCATCGCCAGTGAGCTCGGTGTGCATCAGCATCACGTCTGCCAGACGGAGGAGCACGATGTCGGCGAAGTGGTCGCCCTGCATCGAGTTACCGTTTTTGTTTGTGAAACCGTTAGCTTTGCGGTATACACCCCACCAGGTGTATGCGTCGGCCTGGCTGTCGAATGTACTTTCCTTGCAGGTGACAGACATATACTTTTTGTTGTACATACCTGTTTCCTCGGAGCAGGAAGTTGCGTAAGCGAAGTATTCGAGCTCTTCCTCGCAATTGAGGATGGTGGCTTTCTTGCGGGGGTCAGAGTTGGGCCATGCGTCTACAGCAGCCATGTTGAATACGCCCTGTCCCCATCCCTGTCCGAAGGGCAGAGTCTCCATAGTACCGTTGGCCTTGCCTGCTTCGTCAGTGTCGCAGCGCAAACCGAGGTAGAGAGATGTCTGGTTGACGTAACCCATCTGGATCTTACCATTGTATGTGGCAAGGTTGGCAAACTGCACCTGGAAGAGCTCTTCCCGGTTGCCGTTGCCGGCCCAGAAGTCGCCTTTTGCGGCGAGATCCTGTGTAAAGGCATAGTCGGGAGCTGTGAGCTCGTTGGTGTACTGCCAGAGGCGACGGTAGTCGTCTACGAGCTGTGCGCCTGAATTGTCGATACAGTCTTTGAGATAATCGATCACCATCTGCTTTGTGAGCGGGCCGTCGACACCTTCCTGTTCGGGCAGCTCTACGGGTGCGGGATTTGCGGTGGCGAGCTCACCGGCTTTCTTATAGAAGCCCTGGTAGAACATGTATGCGCGGGCGAGCATACCCTCGGCAGAGCCTTTCATGGCGTGGCCGTCGCCCCATGTCGTGGCACCGTGGGTCATGAGATTGGCCGCCGATACGAAGTCAGCGAGGATGTGGGGATAGATCACTTCCTCTGCGCTCAGCTGAGGACAGGGAGTGGGAGCGGCAGAAGCCCAGTAGGCGGGGATATCGCCCCAGAACTGTGTGCCCCAGAGATAGAAGAGACCGCGCATGAAGTAAGCCTCGCCAAGGAGCTGGTTGCGTACCTTCTCGTTGCCGGTCCAGTCAAAAGCGTCAACAGAGTAGATGATGGCGTTGGCACGCGAGATACCGATGTAGGTCGATGACCATGCATTGTTGAAGAGCTCGGCCTTGTTGCTCATCAGGTGACCGATAGCGTGGCACTCCACGTCACCGGTACCGCCGGCGCCGTTGGCGTTGTCACTCATGATCTCCCATGCGAGCCATGGTGTCTGCAGAGGATCCTTGTTGTAATTGTTGAGCACTACGTAGAGGGCGGAAAGCTCTTTGTTGAGGTCACCGGCCGAAGCGGGGTAGTTGCTCGTGTTGGCTTGTGTATAGTTGGTGGAGTCAAGGAAGTCTTCGCACGATGTGAGCGAAAGCACAGCCACTGCTCCTATCAATAAACTTTTTTTCATGTTATTATCTGTTACTCTTTTTACAAAAGTGTAAAATAATTAGTACTTGACAGTGAGACCGACAACGAAAGTGCGGGCTGAAGGATAGAGACCGGTGTCGATGCCACGTGCCCAGTTAAGGTCTGTACCGCCGTTAGATCCGATTTCAGGATCCACACCTCTGTATTTGGTGATTGTAGCGAGGTTCTGGGCCTGAGCGTAGAGACGGATCTGCTGGAAGAGTCTGCTCTTGATAAGGGGTGCGAAGTCGTAACCTACAGTGATGTTCTGGAGCTTGAAGTAGTCAGCGTTCTGCATATAATATGTAGATACCCACTGGTTGTTCTCGCTACCTACTACGAGACGGGGCACAGAGTTGCTTGTGCCGGCGCCGTGCCAGCGGTCGAGAATGTCGGCTGTGTAGTTGACGAACGGATTGGCGAGAAGGGCTGTGCGGTAGCACTGCATTGCCTGCATACCGAATGCGCCTGATCCTGCCATGCTGAAGTCGAAGTTCTTGTAGTTGAAACCAAGGTTGATACCGAGAGTCCAGTCGGGATTGGGATCACCGATTTCATGACGGTCGCCGTCAAAATCGATCTTACCGTCATGGTTGAAGTCGTCCCAGATGAAGTCACCGGGCTGGGCTGTCTCAAGCACGGCCTGACCTGCGGCGCGTGCGGCAGCGATCTGCTCCTGGCTCTGCCAGAGACCGCTGTGGCTCATACCGCTGAAGTAGCCGATAGGATGACCTACCTCAACGACAGAAACGTATGATGAGTTCTGGAAGAGTGAGCTTGATTTGTCATCGCCGAGCTTGCCGGAAGCGGTGGCAAGACGGGTAACCCTGTTCTTGTTATACGCTGCGTTTACATTGACGTGATAGAGGAAGTCGCCACCGATATTGTCGTTCCATGAGAGGGCGAGCTCGACACCTTTGTTCTGCACGTCACCACCGTTGATCATGGCAGCTTCTACATAACCTGATACGTCAAGCAGAGGAGCCTGTACGAGCCAGTCTTTGGTCTTCTTGATATACCAGTCGAATGCAAGGCCGAGACGGCTCTGGAGGAAGCGTGCGTCGAAGCCGAGGTCCCACTGCTCTGATGTCTCCCATGTGATATCGGGGTTGGGCTCGTTCTTGGCATAAGCGCCGGGCTGATATACACCATCCACCTTTGAGAGGGGATCGCTGTTGAAAACGTAGCCGTAGTCAGCATAATCTGTGGGTGAGAAGGCGATATTTGACAGATAGTAGAAATTGTCGATCTGGCAGTTACCGTTCTGACCCCAGCTACCGCGGATCTTGAAGAAGTCCATCACGTCTGTGATCTTCTCTGCGAATTTCTCGTTGGTGACCACCCAGCCGGCGGATACCGAAGGATAGGTGTGCCAGCGGTGTCCGCGGGCGAAGTTGTTGCTACCGTCACGACGGCAGATAAGGGTGAGAAGGTATTTCTCATCGTAGTTGTAGTTGATACGGCCGAAGAATGAAGCCATAGAGCCTGCTTTGGGATTATCATAGCCGCTGTAACCCGACATATTCGACATATTGGATGGAATGGTGAAGTCCCAGCCATTGAGCACGAGTGAATTGAGCTCGTCGAGTGAGTCGGAGAAGTCCATCTTCATACCTGTTGACCAGTTGCTCTTTTCGATAGACTGACCGATGAGCACGTCGATGTTATTCTTGCCGAATGAAGGCAGGATATAAGAGATCGTGTTCTCGAAAGTCATGCTTGAGCTCTGGTAAGCGCTCTGACTCAGACCGTAGTTTGAGCTGGCGCTTGTCGAGCTTGCGCTGTAGGGTTTGGACGCGCTGCGTGAGTTGCTGCCGCTGTAGCCGGTATTGATCTGACCGCGGTATTTGAGGTTCTTGATCGGCTCGACAATCCAGTAGAATGTAGCACCCACACCGAAATCACGGTTACGGTTGAGCGAGTTGTACATACCGTTGATAAAGCCGTTGTAGGGGTTGTTGAAGATCATGTCGCTGTACTCACCGCCATTCTGTGAGAAGCTGGTAGGTGTGCCGTCGGCATTGAAGGCCGGAACGAGGGGCGATGCTGAATATACAGGCTGCATGATGTTCCAGTATCCGTTACCTTCGGCCAAGTCGTGGCTTGAGTGATACCAGTATGACACGTTCTCACCGAGGGTGACGATGTTGTGATCCTTGCCCTTGACGAGGATGTGCTCCGAATTGATACGGCCGCCGTAGCGTGAGTAGTCAGAGGCGTTGTCGCCGCCGAGGATACCCTCCTGCTTGCTGTAGTTGACAGAGATCGAGAATTTGCTGCGGTCGGTGCCACCTGCGAGAGTCACGGCGTGGCTCTGCTGGAAAGCGTTCTTGTTGCGGTATACATCAAACCAGTCTTCACCGTCCCAGCCGTTTTTGACACGGTCGAGCACTGACTGAGGTACGAGAGCTCCCCAGTTGGGAAGATTGCCGTATGTGTTGAAGTATGTCTCGTTGACAACATCCATATACTGCTTGGCACCGAGCAGACCGGGCATACGGTAGGGATTGCTCCAGCCTACGAATCCGTCGTAGGTGATTGACATCTTGCCTTCCTTACCCTGCTTTGTGGTGACGAGGATCACACCGTTGGCTGCACGAGCACCGTAGATAGCAGCCGAAGCGGCATCCTTGAGCACGTCGATGCTCTCGATATCGTTGGGGTTGAGACCATTGAGACCATCATTTGCAGTACCTGACACGATACCGTCGATAACGAGCAGAGGTGATGATTCACCGATTGTACCCACACCGCGGATATTAACCTTGAAGCCTTTACCGGGCTGGGTAGACGATTGGGTGATCTGTACACCGGGAGCCTGTGACTGCATGGCTGTGAGGGCATTTGAGGTATTCATGCCTGCGATCTGCGCGCCCTTGACCTGTACGGTAGCACCGGTGATGAGCTTTTTCTGCTGTACACCGTAACCCACAACCACGACCTCATCGAGGTTGTTGTTGTTTTCCTGAAGCATGATGTCGACTACAGGATTCTGACCGACCTTTACCTCAGACGGGAGGCAGCCCACGTATGAAACAATAAGGATGTCACCGGGCTTGGCATCGATTGAGTACTGGCCGTCGATGTCTGTGACCACACCCTTCTGAGTGCCCTTGATAGTGACGCTGGCGCCGATCAACGGCTCGCCGAGAGCATCGGTGACAACACCAGTCACCTTACCCTGCTGCTGTGTTGCTTCTGCAAGTCCCTGTGCATTAGCGGAATACGCTTGGGGGGGGATAGTGCAAGCAAACGCAGCGACAGCTGCGCCTGTGAGTAACACTGCTTTTTTCTTGTTTAAATTCATAAGAGTTTTTCTATGGTTAATAATCTTATTTTCCATTTACAAATTTTAGCATTGTGCAATTTAGGTTACCGTCGAGCCACTCTTATCCCGGCTGCGGTAACTGTGATAGTTTGATTTTTTATTGAACTCCGGTTTATATCTTCATAGGCAGAAATGGTGGATTAGAGTCAGTTACAAATAATATCGAGTTTTTTAGTTGAGTCACGTGGAATAGGTGAAAATTATAAAAAATTTGCACAAAAAAACGTAAATGCAAAGTAAGTAAATATCGTGTTGTCTTACTAATACTATTTTGGCTTAGGATGATACAAATTGATATGGTACAAAATCATAGTCACATGAGGTATCTTTAATGGTAATGTAGATTCTTAGAATTTAAGGTAAGCCTTATTTCAAGGCCATGATGAATAAACACCGGCAAATTTAACAATAAAAATTTATGATTCATAATTTTTAACTAAAAAAAAGTGTGTACAAAAAAAAGCTGACACCAGAGCGATGTATATACAAAGCCAGGCATCAGCCGGAAATATCAGGGCCGTGGAATCAGTCTTCGAGATAATATACAATGGTGGTGACCACACGCACGTTTTTCTTGGAGGGGTCAGACGAGCTGCTCTCGATCGTAAACTGCCCCTGTGACGCTGTCTTCATCTTGCCCACTTTCGAGCCCGAATCCTGGGCGAACTGCTGGGCCGCATCACGCGCATTCTTGGTGGCCTCGGCAATCATGTCGGGTTTGATTTCATTGAGGCGTGTGTACTCATAGTTGATATATGAGTTGCTAGAGGGGATTCCATCCTTGAGCAGTTCTGACTGGCGAGCGAGAAGTGAGCGCACTGTGTCTACTTTTGATGTGGTGACAGTGACGGTGCATGTGAGCGAGTAATTGAAACGCGCGTTGGGATTATACTGGTTGGCCGTGGCGTTATATGTGTCCGGTGGTGCCACATAGATTTCATCTTCGGCAATGCCGTTGGATGTGAGAAACTTCACGATTACGGCGTTGTAATCAGTGATTTTGTCGTAGAGAGAAGTGAGATTTTCGCCGGCAACGCTATACTGTATGGGCCAAATCACACGGTTGGCCTCCACCTCCCTTTCGGCCAGCCCCTTTACGGTGACCTGGCGGTCGCGGAAAGCGAGATTGTTGATACCAGATCTCAGAAACACGCCCAGCAGTAGTATTCCGCAGGCGATGATTGCGGCGCTTAGCACCACGGTCAAAGATTTTTTCATAAAAACTACATTAAAGAATGATATGCAAATCTGACCACTGTGAGTATGCATGGTTTATGCGTTAATTGCGAAATTTTTATTTTTTTTTGCACATATCCGAAATAATGACGAAATTAGCGGATGTATTCCGGGCGATGCAATCCTGCGGATATGTCATCCTCATATATATTTTAATGTAAAGGAAACTCTTAAATCAAACAATACCAACAGCTATGGACAAATATTTCTTCGCCATAGATCTCGGAGCCACAAGCGGACGCACGATACTGTGCGATGGCAACAACAACGCTTGTGAGATCGAGGAAATCAACAGATTCCCCAATCATCTGATAGAGATCGGCGGCAAATTCTATTGGGATATATACGAGCTCTACCGCAACATACTTGACGGCATGAAGAAGCTTGCCTTACGTGGCATACAGCCTACGGCGATAGGTATCGACACCTGGGGCGTGGACTTCGTGCCGGTGGGCAAGGACGGCGGCATCCTGCGCCAGCCACGCGCATACCGCGACCCATACACCGTGGGCGCCCCCGAGAAGTTCTTCAAGCGTATTCCCGCCGAGAAGGTATACGCCAAGACAGGCATACAGGTGATGAACTTCAACACCCTGTTTCAGTTTGACGCCATGCGGCGCGAGGCCGACAGCGCCTACCTCGCCGCCGACAAGATACTGTTTGTGCCCGATGCCCTGGCATATCTCCTCACAGATGAGATGGTGACCGAATACACCATCGCCACCACCGGCCAGATCATCGATGCCGACACCCGCAAGCTCGATGCCGAGCTGCTGGAGGCAGTGGGGCTCGATACCGACAAATTCGGACGCCTGATCTATCCCGGACAGATCATCGGCCAGCTCTCGCCGGCCGTACAGCGCATCACCGGTCTTGGAGCCGTGCCAGTGGTTGCGGTAGGCGAGCATGACACCGCATCTGCCGTAGCCGGTATTCCGGCCGAGGATGACAACTACGCTTACCTCAGCAGCGGCACATGGTCGCTGATGGGTATCCTCACACGCAAACCAGTGATCAACGAGAAGACCGAGTCATATAACTTCACAAACGAGGGCGGTATCGACGGCACCATAAGAGTGCTGAAGAATATCTGCGGCATGTGGCTGCTGGAGCGCTGCCGCGCCGAATGGGGACAGACCGACTACGGCGAGCTCATCTTCGAGGCCATGAAGGAGACCAACTTCCGCTCGGTGATTTTCCCCGACGCTCCGGAGTTTGCCAACCCCGACGATATGGTGAAGGCCATCACGGATTACTGCGCCCGCACAGGCCAGCAGATACCCGAGAACCGGGGGCAGATCGTAAGGTGCATCTTCAAGAGCCTCGCTCTGCGCTACCGTCAGGTGCTGGAGATGCTGCGCGAGCTCACCGACACCCCCATCGATGTGCTGCACGTGATAGGCGGAGGCAGCCGCAACGAGCTGCTGTGTCAGTGGACAGCCGACTCATGCGACATACCGGTGGTAGCCGGTCCGACCGAGGCTACGGCCATCGGCAACATCAAGGTGCAGGCCAAGGCCACGCTCGAGGGTGCGGAATGTGCCGACTTCCTCAACGAGCTCAACGCATCTATCAACCTCAAGCGCTATGAGCCGCAGCACTCAGCCGAATGGGAGGCCGACTATGACCGCTATCTCGAAATCGTAAACAAATAACACTAAAAACCAATAAATAAACTAACTATTATCATGAACGAACAACTTGTGACCAAGGCATACGAGCTCGCAAAAGAGCGCTACGCAGCCGCCGGCATCGACACAGATGCAGTGCTTGAGAAAATGAACGGTTTCCATCTGTCGCTTCACTGCTGGCAGGCCGACGACGTAATCGGCTTCGAGCCCAAGGCAGGTGCTCTCAGCGGCGGTATCCAGACAACCGGCAATTACCCCGGCCGCGCCCGCAACATCGAGGAGCTCCGCTCAGATATCCTCAAGGCTCTGTCGCTCATCCCCGGTCAGCACCGCCTCAACCTCCACGCCATCTACGGCGACTTCAAGGGCGAGTTTGTAGACCGCGACCAGATCACGGTAGAGCACTTCCAGAGCTGGATCGACTGGGCCCGCGAGCACAACATCAAACTCGACTTCAACTCATCATCGTTCTCACACCCCAAGTCAGGTGACCTCTCGCTCTCTAATCCCGACGAGAACATCCGCAAATTCTGGATCGAGCACACAAAGCGCTGCCGCGAGATCGCCAACGAAATCGGTAAGGCACAGAACGACCCCTGTATAATGAACCTCTGGGTGCATGACGGCTCAAAAGACATCACCGTAAACAAATATCTCTACCGCAAGCTCTTCAAGGACAGCCTCGACCAGATCTTCGCTACCAAGTATGACTGGATGAAAGACTGTCTGGAGTCAAAGACATTCGGTATCGGTCTGGAGAGCTTCACTTCGGGGTCTCTCGAATTCGTGGTAGGCTACTGCGTGGAGAATCAGAAGATCTACACCATCGACACCGGCCACTATCATCCGCTCGAAGACGCAGCCGACAAGGTATCGTCGATGTTGCTCTATGTGCCCGAGCTCATGCTCCACGTGACCCGTGGCGTACGCTGGGATTCAGACCACGTGACCATCATGGAGGATCCGACCATGAACCTCTGCAAGGAGATCGTCCGCGCCGACGCGATCGAACGCGTACACTTCGGTCTCGACTACTTCGATGCATCTATCAACCGCATCGGCGCATACGTGATCGGTAGCCGCGCAGCCCAGAAATCAATGCTCTGCGCCCTGCTCGAGCCCGTGAACACTATCCGCGACCTCGAACTCGGCGGCAAGGGCTTCCAGCGTCTGGCCCAGCTCGAAGAAGCCAAGTCTATGCCCTGGACAGCCGTTTGGGATATGTACTGCCTGAAGAACGGTGTTCCCGTAGGCGATGCTTTCATTCCCGAGATCGAGAAGTATGAAGCTGATGTAACAATCAAACGATAAGTACTCAATCCGTTATCACGAAACGAAATGGAGATATTTATCGGTCTACTGATAATCGCAGTCGGGGCGTTCTGCCAGTCGAGTTGCTATGTGCCCATCAACAAGATCAAGTCATGGAGCTGGGAGAGCTACTGGATAGTGCAGGGAGTCTTCGCCTGGATTGTCTTCCCTCTGCTCGGTGCCCTGCTGGCCGTTCCGGCCGGCGGGTCGCTGTGCGGTCTTTTCGGCAATGCCGATCCGTTCATGCTGTGGATGACAGTGCTCTTCGGCGCCCTCTGGGGCGTTGGCGGTCTCACCTTCGGCCTGTCTATGCGCTATCTGGGTGTGGCCCTAGGCCAATCTATAGCTCTCGGTACATGCGCAGGTCTGGGCACAATCATGGGGCCGGTGTTCCTCAACATCTTCTTCCCGGAGCTTGACGCCTTGTCGAGTCTTACGCTGTCGGTGTGGATCGGCGTGATCGTGACACTGATCGGTATCGCCGTGATCGGTGTTGCCGGTGCCATGAAGTCGCGCTCGCTCAGTGAAGAAGAGAAGAAGGCAGCCGTAAAGGATTTCAATTTCCCAAAGGGTATCACCATCGCCCTGCTTGCCGGATTCATGAGCGGATGTTTCAACGTGGGACTTACTTTCGGCACAGACATCAAATTCGCCGACTCAGACCCCATGTACGCATCTCTGCCGGCAACTCTGCTGGTGACACTCGGAGGATTCGTAACCAATGCTGTATACTGCTTCTATCAGAACAGCCGCAACCACACATGGGGCGACTATGGCAACGGAGCGGTGTGGGGCAACAACGTGCTGTTCTGCGCGCTGGCCGGTCTGCTATGGTACAGCCAGTTCTTCGGTCTTGCACTTGGCAAGGGCTTCATTCCCGAGGCATCGGCTCTTTACACTCTGTCGTTCTGTATCCTTATGGCCCTCAATGTAGTGTTCTCCAATGTGTGGGGCATCATCCTTAAGGAGTGGCAGGGCTGCAGCCGCGCCACTATCGCCGTGCTTGTCACCGGCATCGTAATATTAATAATATCATCATTCTTACCACAAATAATATGAGCATACTCGATAACAGGCCTGAGCTTGAGAAGCAGGTGGCCGATGTAGCCGAAGTGGCCGGATACCTCTGGCAGAAAGGCTGGGCCGAACGCAACGGCGGCAATATCACTGTCAACGTCACCGACCATGTGGACGATGCCATACGCAATATGCCGGCCATCGCCCCCGCGACACCCATAGGCATGACATTGCCTAATCTAAAGGGCTGCTACTTCTATTGCAAAGGCACCAACAAACGTATGCGCGATCTCGCCCGTCATCCGATGGACAACGGTTCGATCATCCGCATCACCGATGACTGCGCGCACTATGAGATTATCGCAGACAATCCCGTGAAGCCCACCTCAGAGCTGCCTTCACACCTTGCCGTACACAATTACCTTATCGGTAAGGGATCGCCCTACAAGGCATCTGTGCATACCCATCCCATCGAGCTCGTGGCCATGAGCCATAATCCCGAGTTTCTGAAGAAGGATGTACTCACCAAGCTGCTCTGGAGCATGATTCCCGAGACGAAGGCATTCTGTCCGCGCGGACTCGGTATCGTGCCCTACATGTTGCCGTCGAGCAACGAGCTCGCAGAGGCCACAATCAAGGAGCTTGATGACAACTACGATGTAGTGATGTGGGAGAAGCATGGTGTGTTTGCTGTGGGAGATGATGTGATGGAGGCTTTCGACATGATCGACACACTCACCAAGAGTGCCATCATCTATCAGGATGCCCGCTCCATGGGCTTCATTCCCGACGGAATGAGCGATGATCAGATGCAGGAAATCTCGACCGTGTTCAAGCTGCCCAAGTAACAAGATATAATCACGATAAAAAAGCCGTGCCGGAAATATCCGATACGGCTTTTTTTATAAGTACACTGAGGCGATTACTACTGACATACGACTGACTGCTCTATTACTTGCGGATGGTGATGTGGAAACACGGCTGCTTGCGTTCGTGCTTGACGTAGCAGTATCCGGCCTCGCGAAGTCTGGAGAGCACCCTGGCAAGGGCCTTCTTTTCTGCCGGCTCCATGCGTGAGTATGAGATGTCGAATGTGGTGCCGTAGAGATGACATGAATTCTCTACGGCGTTGCCGTTTCTGCGTCGTAGTTTCTTCACCGAATCGGGAGTGCGCAGGCAGCTTGTGACCCTGAGACGTGATTCCGGGTCACCGATCTCGGATTGGTATAGCTCACCGATCTTGGCAAGGAGGTCGGCTGCCAGAGGGGTGAGGTAGGGAAAGGTAACGTCGTGCAGGTAATATTTTGAGGTATTATGTAGCTTTACATACTGACCGGAATTGAGAGGAGTGCCGGGTGTCACGCCCATTTTTTCGGCTGCCTCGATCTGCACATCCTGTTCGTCGTTGAAGTAGGTGGCATAGCGGATGTAATTTTCATCGGCATCGGCAAGGCGATAGTGACGAGGTAGCGTGATGGCCGATCTTTCCTCGTATTGTCCGTTCTCGAATATGCCATCACTGCCCGCATGTCTGTGGGTTCTCCAGTACCGGAACATTACAGCACCGGTGACGGCAACCGCCAACAGCAGCAGCAAAAAGATTACACGGCGCAGCCTGCGTTTTCTTTTTTTTCTACGACGGGTACTCCTTATGGGGACAAATAATTCCATGGCGAAAGTGAGAAAGTGTAATGACACAGCAAAATTACTGAATTATCACTTACCACCGGCCAATTTATAAGTTTTTAACCTCAGTGAGGATTAGACAACACTTGTGGCCAGATATAGCTATGTGGGTTTGAAAAAAATCGTTAACTTTGCCATGTACAATAAATATCTGACACCATGAAAAGATTCGCATTCAAAATGTATCTTAAACCCGGCTGTGAGGAGGAATACGCACGCCGTCACGCCGCAATCTGGCCCGAGCTGAAAAAGCAGATCGAGGCATCAGGCGTAAAGAATTATTCAATATTCTGGGATAAGGACACCAATATCCTCTTCGGATATCAGGAGGTAGCGGGTGACACCAACTCTCAGGACGTGGAGGCCGCTGACGAAATCACCCGCAAGTGGTGGGACAGCAATGTCGATATAATGGAGGTCAATCCGGATAATTCGCCGGTCACAGTGCCCATCAAAGAGGTGTTTCACCTCGATTGATACAAAATCAAGGGGGTGTATCAAAAAAGGATATTCAACGAAATGTAGGGACATCGCTTTGCGATGTAGCACTGAGTATCATTGTTCTCCTATTACATGCCTTCGGCTACAGTACATGACATTTTTTAAATAACTAATGGATAGCCATA
>CAZBWZ010000044.1:0-17120 GCA_964495725.1 uncultured Bacteroides sp. | reverse complement strand
AGCCGCCATCGTATACGCTCAGCGGCATGAAACTGATCGGTGTGCCGCCCACCTCCGGACGGCTCTGCGTGCTACCGCACACGATTATTATATCATCCTTGTCAAGTCCTACCTCCCGGCCACAGTCCGCTGCGGCATCCTGAAAGTGGTGCCGCATGAATGTCGTGAACAGATCTGCCGCTCCGGCCATCAACGTCATGGGTGGAGCCGAGCTCACAGCCGCGTCGATATCGCTTACATCTGTGGCATCGGCAAACCTCACTCCGGCACGTTCGCAATCCGGCAGACGGTCGGCAAGACGTGACGAGAATGCCGGAAATTCCGGATCAAAAGCGAAATCGGTGAGGTGCAGGGCCTTTTCTCCGATATAATAAATACCATCGCGGATCGTGCGCCCTCTCGACGGATTGGCCGGGATATACAATGCCTCGCTATATGGCGTCACCTCCATCAATGCCTTCAGCTCGGCCACGACATGTCCGCGCAGCGCCGAATCCGTCTTCTTGAAAATATGCGTCACCTGTGGCATCGCGGCGAGCGCCGTCCCTACCCTGCGGCTCTCGGCGGCCGCATCCGCCTCGGTCATCGAACGCGTATCAGTGGCAATGACAAACACATCGTGATCGCCGGCACCCGCGCTCTCAAAAGCACCGGCTGTGGACATACACACACGCAGGCCGAGGCTGCGGGCAATACCCGCCACCTCGGCCGCGCCTGTAATGTCATCAGCTATTACCGCGATCATGCCTTGCTGTTGCGGTAGTGGGCCATACGTGTGGCATAATCGATGCTCAGCATCATGGCGTCGTCGCTCGCCACACCCTTGCCGGCCACATCGAATGCAGTGCCGTGGTCGACACTCACACGTATTATAGGCAGACCCAAGGTGATGTTAACACCGTTGGCACTCTCCATCTTGCCGGTATCCTTATTCCAGTTGAAGGCGCACACCTTCAGAGGTATATGCCCCTGGTCGTGGTACATGGCCACGCAGCCGTCGTATTTGCCGCACTTGGCCTTGGCGAATATCGAATCGGGCGGCACAGGGCCATCCACATTGTAGCCGCGCGCCTTGAGTTCCTCGATGGCGGGGATGATCTCCTCGGCCTCCTCGTAGCCAAACATACCGTTCTCGCTGCTGTGGGGATTGAGTCCGGCTATGCCGATACGCGGATTCTCGATACCGAATTGCCTGCAAGCATCCGCTATCAGCTCGGTCACCTCGATCACACGGTCTTTCTTCACCAGGTCGCAGGCCTTGCGCAGAGGCACATGGGTGGATACATGTATCACGCGGATATTCTCGTCGGCGAGCATCATGGCATATTTCTTGGTGCCGGTGAATGTGGCATATATCTCGGTGTGGCCGTCGTAGTGGTGGCCGGCCAAATTCAAGGCCTCCTTGTTGAGCGGAGCGGTGACCGTGGCATCGACCTCACCGGTCATGGCAAGGTCGATTGCCTTGCGTATGCTCACGAAGGCCGCGTTGCCGCACTGTGGCTGCACCTCGCCGAATCGGAACTGCAACATATCCACACACTTGAGGTCGAGCACATCGATCGTGCCGTATTCAAACAGGGCATCGCCCACATTCTCTACGGCATTGACCTTGAGGTCGAGACCGAGCAGCTTGACGGCCTCACGTATCACGGCTGCATCGCCTGTCACGATCGGGCGGCATTTCTCGTATGTCTCCTTGCGGCTGAGCGACTTCACCACTATCTCGGGGCCAATGCCCGCGGGATCGCCCATTGTTATTGCCAATATTGGTTTCATAATCAATAAAGTGAGTTGTATATATCAGTTGCGTCCTGTTCGGTCACCTGACGCGGATTATTCTTGAGCAGACGCTGCACGTCCATAGCGGCCTTGGCCATGCCCGGCACAGCGCTGCGGGGTATACCTAACTCGGTGAGAGTCTGCGGTATGCCTACAGCCTTGGACAGCGCGTATATGAAATCCACACCCCTCTGGGCGGTCTCGTCATCATCCTTTCCGGGCTCCACGCCGCAGGCTATCGCCACCTCGGCATATCGCTTGGGACATGCCGGACGGTTGAATTTCATCACCGACGGCAGCAATATGGCGTTGGACAATCCGTGAGGTATATGGAATTCACCACCCAACGGATAACTCAGGGCATGCACAGCGGCCGTGTTGACCGGACCGAGCACCATGCCGCCGTACAGCGAGCCGAGCGCGAGAGCCTCGCGGGCCTCCACATCGTTGCCATCGGCCACCGCACGCTCCAGATTGGCCGCGATCAGGCGTATACCCTGCAGGGCGTAGATATCGGCTGCCGGATGCGCGAATTTATTGGTGTAGGCCTCGATGCAATGAGTGAGGGCATCCATGCCGGTATCGGCCGTGACACGCGGTGGCACGCTCATAGTGAAGGCCGGGTCTACGTATGCCGCATCAGCTAAAAGATACGGACTCACTATGCCCTTCTTGAGCTTGTCACGCTCGTCGAGCAGGATCGCGTTGGGCGATACCTCGCTGCCTGTGCCGGCTGTGGTGGGCAGACATGCGAGCCACACTCCCTTGGCCTTGATCAGGCCTGTGCCGAAGCAGTCGGCAGCCTGCTGGTCGCTGTTGATGAACGCGGCCACGAGTTTGGCGACATCCAGCACCGACCCGCCGCCTACGCCCACCACGCTGTCGGCTCCGAACTGACGTGCATCGGCAAGTATCCTCTCGAAATCAGACAGTGAGGGCTCGGCCGTGATGGCCGGAGACAGCGCCACCTCCACGCCGGCGGCACGCAGCGCGTCAAGCGCGGGCTCAAGCATCGGCATGACGGCGGCTGCGGCGAGCACATAGAGGCGTTTGTGGCCCAGCGCCTTGTAATCCTCGACAAAGGTATTGACACATCCGGTGCCAAACACGATTTTCTGCGGTTGCAGCAGAGTGATTTGTTTCATATTGTATCTTGGTAATTGATCGATAAAAAAGTATTAATCGAGAGCCGGCTCTGTCTCCACAGCAGCGGCCTTGGCTTTCTTGCGGTCTTCGAGATAGCCGTGGATGGTGAGCTCCTTGGCTGCGAGCGGGGCCGCAAACAGATAGCTGGCCGCATAGCCCACAACAAGCACTATGATGTGACTGTAGACACCTAACATGTATTTATGGTGTGAGAAATTCCAGTCGCCTAAGTCGAGCAGGGTCTCCTTGACACCGGTGCCATGGATATCTACCTTGGTGGATGTGAGTACCGCGTAGGCCGTGAACAGCACCGCGGCGGCGATGCCCACATACAGACCCTTGGCATTGGCCCGCCGACTTAGCAGTCCGAGCAGGAATATGCCGACGATACCGGCCGAGAAGATGGCGTAGAGAGAGAACAGCGCTCCGAGCACACCCTCGCCTCCCCACGAGATATAGAGGATAGCCACACCCACGGCTCCGATACCGCTTATCACCACCATCAGGCGTCCGAAGCGCAACTGCTGGCGGTCGGTGGCATTCTTGTTGTAGCGCAGGTAGTAGTCGTGTACGGCAATGGCCGACAAGCAATTGAGGTCGGTATCCAGACTGGATATGGCGGCAGCGGCGAGAGCGGCGATTATCAGGCCACGGATACCCACGGGCAGCTCATGGCTGATGAAGTGGGGAAACACCTCGTCGGCCTTGATGCCGTCGGGCAGCGGTGCGGCTCCCGCGCTATGGTAATATGCGAATAGGCATGTGCCGATAAACATGAACATAGCCCAGATAGGCACGCTCATAAGCACACCGATATAGGCGGCTTTCTTTGCATCCTTGTCGTTTTTGGCTGTGAGATAACGCTGCACTATGGTCTGGTCAGTGCCGTATTTCTGCAGGGCGTAGAATACGCCGTTGAGCACCATCACCACGAAGGTAAGTTCGGTGAAATCCCAGATATACGGGCCGAAGTCTATCTTGTTGTTCTCGGTGGCGATACGCATCACCTCACCGGGCCCCCCCTCGGGCAGGAAGAGCAGAAGCACCACGCATATCACGCCCCCGCCGATGAGCAGACCGCCCTGCGCCACATCCATCCACACGATAGCCTCCATACCGCCCAGCAGCGTCAGGAATATGATGGTGATACCGAGCACTATCACTATGGCGTAGATATTCAGGTCAAGAAAGGTGGAGAGGGCCATCGACACCAGGAAGAACACGGTGCCGGCCTTGGAGAAGTGGCCCAGGGTGAAGGCAAAAGAGCTGTACATGCGTGCGAATACGCCGAAGCGGCGCTCGAAATACTCGTATGTCGACAGCTTCACGACCTTGCGGAAGAGGGGCACGATGACACCGATAAGCGCCAGCAGTACAATCGGCACCATCAGTCCCTGCACGAGCAGGATCCAGTTGTCGGCGTATGCCGCGCCGGGATAAGCCAGGAAGGTAACGCTCGATATCAGCGTAGCGAATATCGACATGCCCACAGCCCATGCAGGTATCTTGCCGCCAGCCGCGAAATATGTCGATGTGTCTTTCTGGCGGCGGGCAAAATAGAGGCCCGCACCGATAGCGGCGGCTATCGACAGAAATACAATCAGATAGTCAATCCAGTGTATGTCATTCATTTCTTTTCAGATTTTATATTAGTTTATCGGGGTATTCCCTCATGCTTTCAGTGCATCCACGACGGTCTGTTTTTCATCGTCGCTGAGCGGAGTGAGGGGCATCAGCATACCGATGCCGCACAGGCCCTTGGTCTGCATCATCACCTTCAGGGCCGCCAGCGACTGGCCCAGAGTGCGGCCGGCCTGGTATATCTTCGCTATTTCGTTAGTCTCCTGCTGCAGGCGCTCGGCTGTGGCAGTATCGCCCTTCACGGCTGCATCGTATAGCTCGGCGAACATCTCGGGCACATAGTTGCCGGTGCTGGGCACAATGCCGTCTCCGCCCATCGCGAGCGACGCCGCCGACTGGGCCGCCCATCCGCAGAAGTAAGCGAAGTCCTCACGGCCGGCCGAGATGGCGATGCACTGCCGCATACGTTCGAGGTCACGCTCCGAGTCCTTGAGGCCCACGATATTGGGGTGTTCGGCAAGTCGTGCCACTACATCGACAGGTATCGACATGTGGGTGGTGGCGAGGATATTGTAGAGCATGAGCGGACCGGTGATGCTGTCGGCCAGTGTCTTGTAGTAGCCGTACATCTGGTCGGGGGTCAGGGCATAATAGCTCGGCAGCGTTGCCACGATTACATCCGCGCCGGCACGGGTATAGGCCTCGGCCTGCGCGAGCTGCTCAGAGAAGCAGTTGCCGGTGAGTCCGGCGTATATGACGATACGTCCGGCGGCGGTCTTGGCGGCGGTCTCCACCATCAGCAGACCGTCGGCGGCCGACACGCTGTTGCCTTCGCCGGTCGTGCCCATCAGCAGCGGCGAGACGGCTGCGGCGGCAAAAAATTCCACGATACGCTCCACGGCAGCCACATCCAGACTGCCATTATCGGTGACGGGAGTGACCATAGGCACCACCACCCCGCGATATTTACATTCTTTCATTACAGGTATTAAAGTTAAGTTAAAAATCTATGCAGGTAGCTCGGGGATTTAATCCTCCGAATCAAATATCTTGGTCATCATCTGCCATTTCTCTGTCGATTTGGCATCGGGGCGGCAGCCTTGCAGCACAGCCATATGGGCCTCCCATTCGGCCTGACGCGGCAGTGAGGCGAGCCGGTCGTTGTCGCGCACCCAGTCGAAATTATCGACCGTATCGACTATCATGAATAGCTCGCGGCCATGGCGGTAGATCTGCATATCGAGGATACCCACCTGGCGCATACCCTCGGGCACTTCGGGCCACACATGGGCGTGCTCCTCGCAATAGCGGGCAATCAGACTCTCATCATCAGGCAGTTGCAGATATTGGCAATAGCGTTTCATGGCATTACATTTAGCGGTTGACAGATACGGAATTCATATTGATTCCCACAAAGATATGAATTAGTTTTTTAATAAGCAACCCCAAAATTGGATCAGAGGCAAAGCAATCGGGAAATAGCCCCCGTAAATGTGCAACCGCTCCGCGGTAGCACATTGCATCAAAAGGCGATGCGGAAGGCGGTGATGCCATCGGGGGCGGTACGCAGCGAGAAGCGGGCGCCGTGGCGGTTGAGTATCTCGGAGATAAGGGTGAGGCCGATGCCGCGGCCTCCCCTCTTGGTGGTGAAAAACGGTCTGAAAAGATTGCGTGACACCTCCTCGCTGATAGGTATGCCGTTGTTGCTTACAGCCAGAGTGACATGTCCTCTTGCCTCGCCTGTCTCTATCCGTATCAATCCCGGCGGCGAAGATATGCTCTCCACGGCATTCTTCACCACATTGACAATCACCTGCTGTATCATCGCCGTATCTATCATCACCTCAACCGGCGCTGCGGACGGCCTGAATTCCAATGCGATGCCCGGGTGCATCATTGTTTCGAGAAACGGCATCAGCCGCTCCACCTCGTCATTAAGGTCGGCAGGCTGTAGCATCGGCTCCGGCAGCCTCACCACATCGGCATATGCGCTGACGAAGGCGCACATCTGCCCGCAGCGGTTGTCGCAGCTGGATAGCACACCTGCCATCTCCTCATTGTCGCATGTATCGGTCATCATCTGCAACACAGTGCGCACTCCGCCCATCGTATTATTGACCTCGTGGGATATGGTGCGTATCACCTTCTCGTAGGCCGCCCGCTCGGCTTTCATCACCTCCTCGGTGAGACTCTCGAGCAGATAAAACTCGCAACGCGCACCCTTGCGGATAAAGCTCAGATGATAGCACCGGTACATCATCTCGTTGCCATCACTGATCACGTCGCTACTGCCCAGCGGAGTAGCCGCCATCTCCCTCACCAGGGGCACGGTGATGTCACTGAGCCTCAACCCCATGATCTCACCCTCGCCGACGATATCCGTGATTTTCAGAAAAGCAGGATTCACCATGCTCACCCGCTTGTCGAGATCAAGCATCAGCACACCCATGGGCGAAGCCCGCGTGATGAGCTGCGTGAAGTTCTCCTGCTCGAGATTCTCTATGCGTTCGCCGCGCAGACTGTCGATCATGGTATTGAACAGCTCCACGATCTTGTCAGTGTCCGGATTGCCTGTGGCGACAATACGGTTGTTGAACTCCTGCGAGGCTATCAGCTCCATTCCCGTAACCACCACGCGGTCGGTACGCACGGATGTACGGTATATCCATACGCACAAGATCAGCGCCACCACGCCCAGACCCATGATAAGCTCGCGCTCACCGGGCCACACCACGGCCACAGCCACCAAAGCCGCCACGGCGACGAACAGACACAAGAACTGGACACTACGGCGCATGACACTCACTTCAATCCATATTTCATCATGCGGCGATAGAGGGTCTGGCGCGTGATGCCGAGTATACGCGCCGCAGCGGTATGATTGCCCCGGGCCCGCTCAAGAGCCTGCTCTATGGCGGCCAGCTCGGAGTCGGCCAAAGTGCCGGCGGCCTGTCGGCCCACCTCACTCTCCACACCGGGCTGGCTGGAGAAATCGGAGACGGCAAGGCAGTCGCCACCCATCAGCACAGCCCTCTCGATCATATTTTTGAGCTGGCGGATATTGCCCGGATATTGCAGCCGCGTGAGATATTCCATGGCCTCGGGAGCAATCTCCTTGACGCGGCCACCGGTGGCCGAGGCCGCCGAGGCCATGAAGTGGCGCACGAGCAGGGGGATATCATCCGGGCGTTCGCGCAAGGGGGGCACCCTGAGTGTGATGAGGTTGATGCGGTAGAACAGATCCTCGCGAAACCGGCCGTCGGCCACCATGGCAGGAATATCGGCATTGGTAGCACATATCACACGTATATCCACCTTGCGGGGGGTGCTGTCGCCCAGTACCTCGAAAGTGTGTTGCTGCAACACCCTTAGCATCTTCACCTGACTGGCGAGGGCGAGGTCGCCGATCTCGTCAAGAAAGATGGTGCCGGTGTCGGCAAGTTCAAAGCGGCCCTTTCGGGCGGCCACCGCTCCGGTGAAGGCCCCTTTGGCATGGCCGAACATCTCGCTCTCGAAGAGCGACTGCGATATGCCGCCAAGATTCACCAGCACAAAGGGATTCTTGCGGCGCTTGCTGTTGATATGTATAGCATTGGCTATCATCTCCTTGCCCGTACCATTCTCGCCGAGCAGCAACACCGGGGCATCGGTCGGGGCGATGCGCCTGACCGTGTCGAGCAGCGAGCGCATCTCGCTGTTGCGGGCTATGATACCACCGCTGTCAAACGGCTCCTGGGGCTCCGAGGGCCGTGAGTTGACCGACAGCGCTGTGTCGATGCGTTGCAGCAGCAGCCTGTTGTTCCAGGGCTTGGTGATGAAATCAAAAGCGCCGGCCTTGATACCCTCCACAGCCAGATCGATGCTGCCCCAGGCCGTGATGAGTATCACCGGAGTATCGGGCTGGAATATCCTGACCTTGCGCAACAGGTCGATCCCCTCGCTGCCGGTGGTGGAGAGGCCGTAATTCATATCCATCAGGATCAACTGATAGGGCACACGGCGCACACGGTCGAGTGCATCGGCCGGCCCGGGAGACGTCTCCACCTCATAGCCTGTACGTTTCAACAGGAACTCCAGCGACTTGCGTATCGCCTCATCATCATCGACTATCAGTATCATGTCACAAAATTAGTAAAAAATCGCTGTCTATACCACAATTATTAGAGAAATCCCAGAGGGTGACACTGCGGATGCGGTAATAATAGCTCCAGAAAAGGTATAGCTGGTTGATCATCTCGCGCCGGCTCGTGTCCTTGCTCAGCTGCGAGTCGTTGAGGTCGAGGGTCGAGATCCTGCCCACGAGAAATGTCTCAAGATTGGTCTTGTATCTCGCCTCGGCTATGGTATCAGCCCTGTGCGAGATCTCGAGCTGCCGGCGCTGGTTGTTGTAGCGCTCGACAAGGATGAATATATCCTGGCTGAACTCCATACGCTCCTTGCGTATGCTGCTCTCCACCACATTACGGTTGCTCTCGGCCACCTTGACCTGTCCGTGGCGGCGTCCCCAGTCCACGAGCGGTATCGACACGCCCAGCTCCACGATCTGATTGTCACGCAGGCCGCGGTAGGCGGACGACACATTATCCGAGGTGCCCGTATAGCCCACCTGCGCATACAGATTGATCTGGCGCAGGTTGCCCTTGGCCTTGGCCACCTCGTAGTCGGCCTCGAGCTGGCGGCGGCGTATCTCCTTAGAGAACGCATTATTGGCCAATGCCTTTTCAAGCACATCGGCGTACACGAGCTCGCCGTCGGGAACCGCACCGGGCACATCGGGCTCCAGCGGCTCATCATCAGCTATGTCGAGAAAGGCCTTGAGTGTGAACATCGCCGCACGGAAATCGCTCTCGCAGTCGGTGAGCGACGACTCGGCGTTGAGCAGGTTGAGCTCCAGCTGCAGCAGGTCGTTGCGGCTGATCTGCCCCATCTCGCGCTTGGCCACGGCCACCTCGTAGAGCTTCTGTGAGTTGGAGTGGTTCTGCCGGGCTATCGCCAGGTTTTCACGGGCCATCAGCAGCTCAAAGTAGAGCGACACGGCCTTGAGGGCCACATCCTCGGTCGCGCTCACAAACTGCGCCTTGGCCTCTTCGTATCGTATCGGCTCTATGCGCCTGTGCCACTTGATATTATTGACACCGAACACGGGCTGACTGAGCGTAAGGGCTATGGGCACCGACATGAAGCGGTTGCCGCTGCCGCCGTCGAGCTGCCTGAGCCAGTCGAGCGAGGTGGTGAGCGACAGCGAGCCTCCGGTGAGCCAGATATTCTGACTCACCGACAGCTCGCCGTTGAGCTGCAGCACATTGTTGCGCACAAAGGTATACGAGCCGTTGTCGAGCTGGTAGGCACTGTAATTTTTACGGTATGAAGGCAGCGTAGCCTTGAAGTTGAGCTCAGGCAACAGCTCGGCGCGGTATGTGCGGTAGCTCCAGTAGCTCGTACGCAGCCGGTCGAGAGCCTCGGCGGCATCCACACTGCGGCTCCGCGCCAGCATCACGGTCTCGGCCAGGGTGATGGTGCGGGCCACCGCTGCCTCTGTTACAAGGGACAGGATAGCGGCCACCAGAGCGGCTGTGAATGATATTTTTGGTAGTCTCACTGTCATTCGGTTTTTAGGGCCTCGGCCGGTGATATCGACATAGCCTTGCGGGCGGGCAGCCACGAGCCCAACACTATCATCAGCGATACCAGGGCGAAGGTGATGAGTGTACACCCTATGAATCTTACCGGCTCGAAAAATACGCCCATATACGACGTGTTAAGGTCATATTGCGTGAGCATATAGCATATAGCCATCGATACGGGAGTGACGGCGATGAGTATGATCTCACCCTCGGTGATGACACGGCGGAAGATATCGGCGCGGGTGGCACCGTTGGCCATGCGCAGGGCTATCTCCTTGGTGCGCTGCGACGTGCGGAACCAGAATGTGCCGAGTATGCCCAGGAAGATGTTGGCGAGCAGGAACACGCTCCATTTCACCGTGGTGCGCACCTCCTGCATCCTGCCGCGGAGAAACAGGTCGCGTATACCGTTGACACCGTCAAAGGGGTCTACCGACTGAATGTACCAGTTGCCCACCCTCAGAGACGTAGACGCGTCTTTCATCAGGTTGGCCACAAAGTCCTTGTCCATATTATCCTTCACCCTCACCGTGACCTCGTTGGCCCATGGTATATTCCCTGGAAACATTGGTTCTAAAATAGTAGGGCGGTCGTATGAAGTATGGAATTCACTGTAACGCAGCGGAGGGATGATCTTGAGGAGGACCACTTCATTCGAATCACTTCCATAGTGGAAACTACGACCTACATATTTATCCATTGACTCTATGCCGTACTTCACTTTATACAGATCGTTTTCGGCCAGCAGCGCGTTGTAAGGAGTATTCTCAAGGAACTGGGCCATCTGCTCGGGTGTCTCGCCTGCGGCGCCGTATATCCTGAACACCCTGAAGAAATCAGGGGTGACACTACGTATCAGGCAGAATTCGTGCAGGGTGTCGATATCCACCCTCCTAAAGTTGTTGCTCGGATTGTAGAAATATGAATTTACACTTGATGCCACAGCCTCAATCTCAGGGCGAGCCTTGAGCCGGTCGAGCAGAGCAACGCGATCGTTACACATGTGCTCACCGTCTGTCTTAGTATATTCCGGGCTATTCTCGTTGAGCTGGTGCAACGTCACCTTGTAGCAGTGGGAGATATCGTAGCCTAAAGGCTCATGATACGTAGCCCAGGTGGTCCACAGCTGGTCGGTCAGCCACCACATCACTGCGCTCACCAGCAGCAGCTCTATCGCCAGCCAGATATTAGCCGGCCATTCGTTAAGTATCTGTCTTATCAGTCTTCTTTTCATTGCAGTAATATCATTTTTTGCCTGAGAGGGCGTTTACAATATTGGTGCGAGATGCCTGCCATGCGGGCAACGATACCGAGAATACATTCAGCACCAGGCAGAATAGCATCGCCAGAGAGAATGTCTTCCAGCTGATTACCATCGTCGGTGACATCACGTTGATGTTGCCGGTGCTTGACTGCGCCGCGAATATGTATTCCGCGCCGTAATACGCGAATATCACTGAGAGGAGCAGGCCGATGACACCGGCTATCACCGTAATGATCAGATTCTCTACAAACAGATCGGCCATAATCACACTGCGCTTGGCTCCGAAAGCCCTCCGCACGCCTATCTCCTCGCGGCGCTTGCTCAGACGGCTGTGGGTCATCGACGACAGGTTCACGGCCGGCACAAGCAGGAGTATCGCCCAGGTGATATAGCGCGTACGACGCACTTTGTCCATATCCGGAGTCATGTTGACGTAGGGTGTATTGACAGCGGTCTCCTGGTCGTAGGGGCGTTCACGCCTCAGGAATTCCCAGCCACCTTCCTTGGCCTCGTCACTGAGCTTATCCATCAGTTTGTTGTATTCCTCCCTTACCTTGGGAATATCATCTTTTGACCGCGGCAGTATTATAGCCTTGAGGCCTCCCATATATTCACACCATGAATTGTCGATGCTGTTGGTGGATGAATACGGTATCCACACCTCGGAGTAAGCACTTGCTGCCAGTGTACTCACATCCCGCACCACTCCCTTTACCCTGTAGGGCACGTAGTTGATCTGGAGCTGCCGCCCGGCGGCATCGGATGTGCCGAAAAGGCGGCGCGCGATGCTCTCCGAGATTACGGCCACAGGCTGCCCGGCCTCGAACTCGCCTTTGTTGAAGGGCTCACCCGAGATAAAGGTAAAATCCATCACCTTCCAGAATCCGTCATCGACTCCGTAGGTCAAGCCTCCGAATGAAGTGCCCGATGCCTCGGACAGCAATGCCTCTTCGGGCGCGAAGTCCATCACGGCGACGGCCTCGGGAGTCTCCATCTCGTAGAATATCTTCTTCACGAATTTATATCCCATGCCTCCGTTGCTGTCACCCTCGTCCCAGCTCTCGTGGCGTATCGACGCGCCTTGCTGCACCAGCCAACGGTCGCGGTTGGATTCGGGCGCGTAAGGAGCCACCTGTATTTCCTCTATCATCACCACCACCATTATCATGAAGATGGCCAGGGCTGTACCGGCTATACTCACCCAGCACACCAAGGGCTGTGATCTGAGCGCGGCAATTGCCTGTTTGAAATATTGTCTCATTATTATATCGGTCTTATAATATTAATGAATGGCAGATCAGGTATCTCTACTTTACCTGACGTCCGTCGAAGAATCGGATTATGCGGTCGGTCTCCTCGGCCTGGGCCTCGTTGTGGGTCACCATCACTATGGTGCGTCCGTCGTCGCGGTTGAGCGAGGTGAGAAGATCCATCACCTCGGCACCCATCCTGGAGTCGAGGTTGCCGGTGGGCTCGTCGGCAAGGATTATCTCGGGATTGCCGACTATGGCACGCGCTATGGCCACGCGCTGACACTGGCCGCCGGAGAGCTGCGACGGACGGTGGTGAATGCGGTGGCTCAGCCCCACACGCTCCAGCACCTCACGGGCGTTGCGCTGACGATCTGACGCGCTCATGCGACGATATACCAGCGGCAGCGTCACATTATCGATCACGTTGAGCGAGTCAATCAGGTGGAAGCTCTGAAACACGAATCCGAGCCGCGAGTTGCGGAATGTCGCGAGCTGGGCGTCACTCATGCCGCTGAGGTCTGTGCCGGCTATGGTCACGGTGCCCGAGGTGGGCGTGTCGAGCAGACCGATGATATTGAGCAGGGTGGATTTTCCGCAACCCGACGGACCCATGATGCTCACGAATTCACCTTTATCTATATGGATGTTGACGTTTTCGAGAGCCTGGGTCTCGATCGTGTCAGTACGATAGATCTTGTTGATGTCTTTTAGCGTTATCATAATTCTTATATTTCAAGTTTCTTTAATTGTTTTGCAAGGGAATAGTGATTGTCGGTGACTGACACCGGATACTTTCATTGCCGGGCCAGGATTTCGAGGGCTTTGGAGATGATGTTATCTTCGCCTTTGCGGTATTGATCCGCATCTTCATTGACGATGATATCGGGCTGGATACCTATGCCGATGAATTCGTTTCCGACAGCATCCAGTTCGTGCTTTGTGCAGATGCCACAGGCTATGCCCCCACCTAAGTAAATCTGTATCGGATTGCCCGTACTGCCGCCAGTGGGCGTACCTATGATTTGGCCTCTTTTAGCTCCACGGAAAGATACACACAAGTTTTCGGCTGAGGAGAAGGTAGTGGCGTTAACTATCAGTACCACCGGATTCTTATAAATCTCTTTGTTTCGCGCCGGAATTATCGGACGAGGCATCTGCATATAATATTCCGCTGGATAATTCCACGAACCGTGCGCCGCGATATACATAGGCGAACTCCACGACCCTTGCGGTATGGGTGTCGTGCTGAAATGGCTTATCAGGTAATCAGCGTGTGAGGAGTTACCGCCTCCATTATCCCGGATGTCGATAATCAAGGCATCTGTCTTAAGGATCTCATCATATATCTTATCGAACACCGACCGGTCGAAGTCTGAGTTCTGGAAACTGGTGACGGTCAATAAACCTATGTTACCTTTCAGGACATCAAATCTCACCGGTGCTGAGTTCTGTAACAAATCCCAATCGATATTATTGCGGTTGCTTGTCACGGTAAACTCTTTGCCTCCCTTATTCCTGAAGACTACCGTCGACTCTTTCGAGCCCTTATCCTTGGTCAACTCAAATTCTGCGAATGGCCGATACTCTGTCCACTGGGGTGTAGACGAGGCCAGATAAGGCTTGATATTCTCATTTGCATACGAGAATACGTCATTTCCGTCGATCTTCACAATCTCGCATCCCGGAGTCACTCCGGCGTCACGCAACATCGAGCTATATATATCCGTCACAAATACATGATCACCAATTCGTTTGGTCTTGAGTGGAAATGGGCGCTCCCAATCGGCTGCATTCTCTGGATTGTTGGTGGCGTAAATGTAAGTATGCCCATCGTGAAGCCTGGCGCATAATGCCTGCATCCCTCTTAAGAATTCGTCATCAGTAGATGTAGCCGCCAGTGCCGGAAGCGCGTCGGCACATGCTGTCTCCCAATTGAAATCAAGTTGGTCGTAGAATGCGAAATTGTACTTCACCTCCGTACAAAAACTGGACAGTATATAAGCCTTCTCAGCAGCGCTCAGGCCGTTTTTCTCCGTTTGTTCTATTGCCGGTGTCATATCCTGGGGGACATTCTGTCCCAAGCTGACCGCACATGCAGCGAGTATACCTAAACTGAAAAGTGAAATGAATCTCTTCATGATATTTTAATTATTTTAGTTTCAATGTTTTATACTCCTTAAATTCTGACATGTCGGATATCACTACCTTGTCACCGGGGCGGATACCGCTCTCCACCTCGACGTATTCGTAGTTTGACTCGCCGAGCTTGACGTCGCGCCGGTGTAGCTCGTCACCGTCCACGACAAACATCTTGTAGATACCCGGGCCGCTGTAGTAGCTGCCCTTGCGCAGCCTGACGGCATCCTCCACCACATCGCTGCTGATAAAGACATCGGTCTTCTGGCCTGAGCGCAGCTTGGGATTGGCATCGTCATCGAGCCTTACGGTGAACCTTATCACGCCGTTGCTCGACTGCGGTGTCACATTAGACACGGTGCCGTCGAGGGTGGTCTTGCCGATGCGCACCTTGGCATGGCTGCCGACTCCCACATGGGCGGCGTATGTATCGGAGATCTCGGCCTCGACCCGGAAATGTCCGAGATCGGACAATACGGCGATCTTCTGCCCCTCGGTCACTTTCTCGCCTATCTGGTCATATATATATGTTAGTATGGCTTTGCGCGGAGCCAGCACACGCGCGTCGTCGAGAGTGCGGCTCATCTGCCCGAGGTTTTTGCGGGCTATGTCGATATCGATATGCTTTACATTCTCTCCGGCGGCGGCCACACGGCGCTCATTGACAAGCTGCTGGCGCAGCTGCTCGAGCTCCAGACACCCGGTGGCTACGGCGAGCTCGGCCTGGCGTATGCGGTCGCCGGTGCCCGAGCCGATACTGTCGAGATATACCTCGTTGCGCAGCTCGGCCTCCAGGCGGCTCAGGGTCATCTCCTTGACCTGCACCTGCATGGCCAGGTCACTCAGGCGCGTGTCGTTGTTCACCCTCTGCTGATCCAGCTCATGCTGCTTTATCGAGATCTGGTCACCGAGCTTGTTGAGCTCGGTCTCGGTGTTCTGCAGGTCAAGGCACAAGAGAGGTGTCCCTACCTCCACCGAGTCGCCCGCGCGACAGTATACTTCGACTATACGGCTGGCTATAGGAGAGGTGATTATCTCTTCATACGCGGGATTCACTATACCCGTGCCCGTGACGGTGAGTTCGATGGTGCCGGTGTCTGCGGTAGCCAAGGTGAGGTCAGACTCTGCGACGGATTTGCGCATGGCCCAGGCTATCACCACTATCACCGCACCCACGGCACCTACGGCAATCGCCCCGCGTATCCACCGCCGGCGCACAGCCTTGCGGCGCTGTGACGGCGATATTTCCCTATCCATTGTATTTTCTCTATCCATTGTAATATTATGTGATGTTATGTCTTATAATCATGCAATACGCGTGCCATTATCGTATTACATTGATTATCAATAGATAGATTCTAAAATATATGTCCGAATCCGTACACCTCGCCGTATATCGTACACCTCTGTGTAAATAAATCCACGATATAAATGATTTTCCTGAACTATTTCACGGGTATCATTGTTATAAAGACATAACATGAAAATAATGATATAAGAAATTATGAAAAAAATCGTATTAATGGCAGGCGCAGCCCTTGCTGCTTTAGGATTCGCATCTTGCGACAGCAAGACATGCACAGCTGACAATAGCGCAGTGACAGCTCAGGAAAAGAATGTTGACGCTGTATACACAGGCGTATTGCCCGCAGCCGACCTCGATGGTGTGCGCTACACCCTCCTGCTCGACTATGACAATAAAGATAAAGATGGCGACTACACTCTCGTAGAGACATATATCAAAGCCGATACAGCCGCTACTCTCGGATATGTAGATGTAAACAGCTATGTAAGCGAAGGCGACTTCACCGTGGAGCAGAAAGACGGCAAGAGCTACCTCAAGCTCGTCAAGGACGCCAAGGATTCGTCGACAGGTTCGGCTGACAGCCCGCTCTTCTTCGTGATTGACTCTGACTCAGCCATCACCCTCGCCAACCAGAATCTCGAGGTATCGACAACTCCGGGCATGAACTACACACTGAAAAAGACCAACTGATAACATCAGCACATAACCCACACCAAGGTGTCTGCCGCTAGCAGACACCTTTTTTTTGCACCTCGCCCCATCATTAAGTCTAAAACGTTGATACCCAGGGTAGGGACGCGATTAATCGCGTCCGCCCCTCGCAGGTATATCACCCAATGACGCCGCGGCCGCGTCCGCCCATCGCAGGCATATCACCCAGTAGGGTCGCGGCACAATGTTTACTTAAGCAGATGATGTGGTTTTTGAGACAGCAACAGTGCAGACATCAAGTGGACACTGTATCAAGATTCAAAATTTGTAGGGACATGCCTTTGGCTACAGTACATGACATTTTTTAAATAACTAATGGA
>CAZBWZ010000043.1:0-17191 GCA_964495725.1 uncultured Bacteroides sp. | reverse complement strand
TGTGGCGTGAGGAGATAGGGCTGGGAGACATACCGTTCTATATGGTGGAGCTCGCTCCGTTTCAGTACACCGACCCGCAGGAGACAGGACGGTCGGCTTACCAGCGCGAGCAGCAGTGGAAGGCGCTTGAGCTGATACCCAACAGCGATATGATCTGCATCAATGATCTGGTGAAGCCATACGAGCGATACAATATCCACCCCGGTGACAAGAAGCATGTAGGCTACAGGCTCGGTGATCTCGCTCTCAACAAGACCTACGGCCGTAAGCAATTTCCGGCTGGGAGCCCTACATACAGATCGCACAGGTTTGCCGGCGATGAGGCGTGGGTGGCAATCGATTCACCCAACGATGGTATCTGCCGCAATTATGATATCCGTGGCTTCGAGGTGGCCGGTGCGGATAGGGTATTTCATCCTGCCGATACGGCATGGCTCCACTGGCAGACTAATGAGATCGTGGTGTCGAGCCATAAGGTGAGGAATCCGGTGGCCGTGCGCTATTGTTTCCGCGACTTCATGCCCGGCACGCTCCACGGCGGTAACTTCCTGCCTCTTGTGCCATTCCGTACTGATGACTGGGATGATCCCACCGATTGATCCATACCTATATAAAAATTAAGCCGGAGGGAATGCCTCCGGCTTTTTTTATGAAACGAATCTGTATGGAGTCTGTATGGTATCAATAGATAGCCTGGATACGCACCTTTACGTAACGGTTGGTCTTGGCTGCGAGTCCGCGTGTGCTGGGGTCTGACACGAGATTGATTGAGTTGGGTGCTTCGTTATCGATGTAGACGAATGACTGTGCGTCCTGCAGGGCTTTGTGGCCCATAAGCCATGTGCGTACGGTCTCGGCGCGGTAGTTGGCGAGGTCGGAGTTGCGCTGGTAGCCGACTTCACCGGCGTTGCTGCCCGAGAAGTTGTCCTGGCTTGTGGCCACGCCGTGAGCCTCAACGACTTGTAGAAGACCGGTCTCCAAGATGTTTCTGAGCACGTCTACGGTTTCCTTATCGGCATACTTGGCGATATGGCCTTCATATCCGTTGAGGGCGGCGTATACATCGGCAAAACTTACCACATAGTCGCCTTCCTCGGGATTCATCTGCTGGTATACAGTCTGCAGACCTTGATGTGAGTTGAGGCCGTAGGTCTCGGTATCGCGGTAGTTGGAGCTGCTCAGCAGTTGCTGGCGGTAGGTCTCGTTGTCGATTCGGTAGCCCCACTCATGCAGTCCGTCCCAGATCGGGGCATAGAAGTAACCAGTGCTCTCTTGAAAGCTGAGACGATCAGACGGTCTCATGCTCAGTGACATACACTTGCTGGCATCGTTGGCCGAACACTCCATCTCGTAACCACGGGGAGTACCTCCCGTCTCGATGATTTCTGTGGCCGGCACAGTGGGAAGGTCGATGAATTTCTCGTTGCGCGGATTGCCGCCGGCTGCGAGGATCTCGGCTACGCGGTTGTTGTCGGCATATTGTTTCTGGGTGTATACGCCTCCGAGCAGGTAGTCGATGGCGTTGACGGGGCTGTCGGGATTGATAGGCGCGTCATTTCGGCCCGAGTAGTTGTTGGGATAGAATACGTAGAATGTGAAGTTGCAGTGTCCGCCGGTGGGTTCCTTGACTTCGGTGATGACAGGAATTTCACGCTCGCGGTATGTGATGATGTCGCGCTGTGTATAGTCGATCTCATAAATCTGGGTGACGGCATTACCCCAGCCGTCGGCACGTTTGTGTCCCATATACCATGTGAACCCCAGATCGATACCGATGTTTGTGTCCCATTTGTTTGATACCTTTTCATACACACCGTATTCGAGGTCGAAGTTGGTCTGATAGAAAAGGGCTCTTGCCTTGAGGTCGAGAGAAAATCTTTTGGCACGTGTGAAGAATCGGCTGTATTGCAGCTCCAGATGACCCGACCATTCGTTGTCCGAGCCGTGGGAGTGTTCAAAACCTGTGTGATGTACGCCGCCGAAGCCGAGTGCCATCATGATCTGATTCATGCGCTTGGGGCTGTTGTATCCCTCGTAGCCGAGGAAGAGGCGTGTGAAGTTGAGCAGCACTGATCCGCTGATATCCCACCATCCGGTCTTCATCTTTCTGTATGGATATCCGTCTTTGTTAAGCATGATGGGGCCGTAGCCGTAGTGACCGGTGAGGTATTCGGTGTATCCCTTTGAATTACTGCTGATGAATTCGAGCTTGAGGGCGAGGCCGGGTGTAAACCATTTACCGATACCTATGCTCCAGTCGGGTGAGAGAGTGCCTGAGAATTTTGATGTGGTGGAGTAGTCTCCGCGGAAAGTATGTACACCGCCTGTGGCAAACACAAACCAGTTTTTGCCAAATGTATTGGTGACGACTTGCAGAGGCTGGAGTATGGAGTCTTTGCGCTCGGTGGTGTGGCCGGTAGCCTCGATGGTGTCGGTGTAGATTGTGCGCCAGTCATTTCCTGTGGGTGTGTTTTGGTGTGTGTAATCGTATGACTGCGCCTCTTTTACCGATTTGAAGTTTTTCTTCACGTGTTGTGCGAATACGTTTTGTCCACCTAAGAAAGTCATGATACAGATAATGGTGGCTAAACTTCTGATTGTTCGTTTCATATTAGATTCCGAAAGGATTTTGATTGGAGGTTTAGGTATAGTCAGTTTTTTGTTAATAGGTTGAGATATAAATCTTTTGGATCGCTGCACACATTATTCTGCTCACAATCGCATATCCTGTGTATGCAGATTGTGACGGCGTGATTTGAATCCGGGGTAAAATTACAGAATATTTTTGAATTAACACAAATAGTGTTTCAAAATTGACAAAATGCCGTGAATTTTTAAATAATTTTAACTATCAGGAACTCCCTGCCGTTGCTGATGTTGCGGTAATTCTGCGGGTAGCACCTCAGAGTAGAAATCTTTGTAGCATTTCCTGATATAGGAAGCCTTGAATTTGTCAAGTACGTTACGGCGTGCGTTTTGCCCCATTTGGCGGGCGGTCTCGGGATTTTTGATTAATTTATTCACAGCCACGGCGATAGCATGGGCGTCATGGGTAGGCACGATGTATCCGTTGTGGCTGTCGCTGATTATCTCCCTTGAGCCGTTGATGTCGGTGACAACCGACGGCAGCTCGGTGACGCCGGCTTCGAGCACTACATTGGGAAATCCCTCGCGGTAGCTCGGAAACACGAGTGCGTCGGCGGCCGCATACCATGGCAGCAGGTCGCTCTGCCAGCCGTCGCTGATGTGTATGCGCGGGTGAGTGGAGAGGATTTGCCGGGTATGGTCCGACACTGGGTCGGAGTCTTCATAGACACCGGCTATCAACAGCGCGGTATCGGGGTGCTCGCGCTGTATCTCCTGAAATGCGGCAGCAAGTTCGTTGATGCCTTTGTCTCTGACGATACGGCCTACATACAGGCATACAAAATCGGAGTCGGTGATACCGTAGCGGCGGCGCAGGTCGGCGGCACGCTGCCTGACCTCATCGGTGACGGCATATTTCTCCGGGTCTATGCCGCGGATGTTGCCGTTGCCGAGCACCCTCATCGGCTTGCTCGTGATACGGGCTTTTTTCAGATCGGACATCACACCTGTGCCTTCGGGCAGAATGTGGGTGGCGCAGAGGCATGTGATGCGGTCGGTGGTCTTGAGCACGAGACGTTTCAGACCGGTGGATGTGGGAAACACGAGTCCGGTAAAGGTGTGTACCCTCACCGGCACACCGGCGATACGGGCGGCGATCATGCTGAGCAGTCCGGCTTTGGGCGTTACACTGTGTACGATGTGCGGTTTCTCGCGTCTCATCATCTTCACCATGGCAATGAGGCTACTGATGTCGCGTAGAGGTGAGATCTGCCGCTCCATCTCTACCGGCACTACATGCAGGCCGGCCTCTGAGAGCTCGTCAAGCTCGGTGCCTGACGATGACACGGCCACCACATCGTATCTGTCGCTGAGCTCAAGCATGAGCTCCTTGCAGAAGCTCTTGAGCGACAGAGGCACAGTGGCGACACGCATTATTTTGTGGTGTGAAGACATAGTATTGTGCAATGATAAAGGATATATATTAAGTGATAAGGGATATATATAATAAAATGAGATTCAGAAAGTCAGTCTCATTGAAAAGCCGGAATATTCCGGATCGAGATACGGCCCGACTGTAAGATGGCGTCCCACAAGCTTCTTTACCTTGAAATTGCTGCGGCCGGGCGAGCGGGCTGCGTCGATCAGGTTATATACATATAGGGCGGCCATACAGCCGATCGCACCATTACGCCATGTCGCCCATGTCCTTGACTTACTGTGCCAGCTTTCCCAATAGCTCGGGCCTGATACATCGTCGTAACTTCCTACCATGCGCCGGCAATCGATATGTTTTTTCTGGAATATGACGGCAGCGCCGGCAAATACTATCTCACCGCCGAGTATCAGCGCACCTTTGATATTGTGTCCCTTGTAGAACTGCCCGAGACCCGGGATCAATGACATTGCCAGCGCCGTCTTGTTGCTGGGCTTGTAATTGATGAATTCATCGTATTGTGGATATGTGTCAGGCGCTGAGATTGCGAAGAGATAAAAAAACTCATATTCATACACATTGAGCATCTCGTCGGTGAACTTGCTATACTGGTCGATGAGCTTGGCGGCGACGAAATTGTTTTCGCTCTGCGGTGTGTTGTAATATACCCAGAATACAGGTTGGTCACCGCCCGATACCGAGTCGACCCTCACCGATGTATCTATGGCACCCAGCTCTGATTCGGCATATTTCTTGAGCGCGCGTTTGCGTTCTGCCGTTATCATCTTGTCGCTCGGGCTGTGAGAGCGCAGCAGATGTATCGAGTATGTGTCGTTATCCACACCGGCATTAAGTTGCTTATTGCTGTCGTTGATCCATCGCGGGTCTTTGTCTCCGGCATAGGATAAGGAGATTCCGGCAAAGTACAGTGTCAGCAGCAGGGCGAATCTCAGGATTAAATGTCTCATCGGTGATTATGTATCTGTATATTCTATTAATATATGTGTAAGCGTCGTGGCAGAGGGGATCAGTTGCTGGAGTTACCGTATCCGTATCCGTAGTTGCCGTAATGGTAACCGTAGCGGTAGCCGTATTTATGGTATCCGTAGCGTGAGAACGCGTCGGTGGTGCCGTTAAGGATAACTGAGAGGTTGTGGTAGCGTTTCTCTGTATACCAATGCTCGAGATCGGGCAGGAAGGCACGGTCCATGAGCTGCGCGCGCACCACAAACAGAGTCATGTCGCAGTAACGGTTGATAATCGAGGAGTCGGCCACGACCTCGACCGGCGGACAGTCGAGGAATACGAAATCATATTCATGTCTCACCTCTTCGAGCAGTTGCTTGAACCGGTCGCTGTACAGCAGCTCGGAGGGGTTGGGCGGGAGTGTGCCGCAGGGCAGGATATCGATATAGTCGTGCTGGATTATCAGAGACTTGTAGTCGGGTATCTGTCCGCTGAGATAGTTGGAGATGCCACGGGTGGGGCGGTCAACGTATTTGGAGAGCGAGCCTTTGCGCATATCGAGGTCGATGGCGAGCACACGGCGGTTGTTGAGACCCAGCGACGATGAGAGGTTGGCCGTAATGAATGTCTTGCCCGAGCCGGGATTAAGGGATGTCACCATCACCATATTGGACTTGCGCTCGAATCCGAGGATAAACTCCAGGTTACTTCTCACCACACGGAATGCCTCGTTCATCACGTTACGGCTCTTCTCCATCACCACGAGCTCGGGAGTGGGTTCGTAATGGTGCTTGCCTTTCTTGTGGCGTTTTTTCTTGAGCTTGTTATTTTTGGCGTTGACTTTGTCAGAGACTTTGTCGAGCGGTATCTCGCCTACAAACGGCACGCTGAGCTGCTCGAGATCCTTGCGACCGCGTATCACGGTGTTGAATCCCTCTTTGAGTACCAGCAGACCGGCGGGGATACCGAGACCGAAGATGAGTGCCATCATATAGGTGTGGCTGGGGGTGGGCGACACCGGCTCCCAGCTGCCGTGCGGAGGCTCGATCAGACGGCTGTTGTAGGCTGAGAAAGCCTGGCTGAGCTCATTCTCCTCGCGTTTCTGCAACAGGAAGAGGTATAGCTGCTCCTTGACGGCCTTCTGCCGGCCCACCGAGTTGACATACAGGATCTGTGCCGGATTCTGACTCAGCTGTGCCACGGCGTGGTCGTAGACTGTGGCGAGGTCTTTCTTTTTGGCTACCAGACGGGTGAGCTCGTTTTCGAGAGTCTGTACGATTGACGACTTCATTACGGCGAGTCGTTCGTCGAGGTCACGTACCAGGGGATTCTGCAGCGAGGAATGCGCCAGGTGAGAGTTGCGCTGCAGCAACGTGGCGTTGTATTCGTTGAGCTGGGTCTCGATATTGGCGTTGGAGGTGCCGATATTTGCAGGCAGCAGCTGATCGGTGTGGGCGCCGTCGGCGAGATATTCCATCAGGTATTCCACCATATATATCTGGCGGTCGAGCGTGGTGCCTTCCGTCTCCGAAGTATTGAGTGTGGAGTAGGCCGACGCACCTATCTGCGAGATGTCGGGTGTGAGGTTGTCGGCGTTGTATTGGGCGATACGTTGCTCCACATCGCTGAGCTCATTCTCGAGCATCTTCAGTCGCTCGTGGATAAACTGGTTGGTCATCACGGTCATGCGGTTCTGGTCATTGATCCAGTTTTCGTTGTATACCTCCACCACGGTATTTAGTATATCTTCGGCGCGTCGTGGCGAAGAGTCGCTGTACACGAGGTCGATGATCGATGTGTCGACGGATCTGAGGTGAGCTCTCAGACGGCCCTTTACGGTGTTTGTGGCCCTCTGGATGTTGTATCTGTATACGAGATAGTCGTCAGACGTATCCTCGCTGTAGCTCTCGGTAGGCTGTATGGTGATGATGCCGATCGAGGTCTTCATCGTCTGGCCCACGTTCATTCTGATTACACTGTTGCTGGGCTCGCCGTTCTTCACTATCTGATTGATGACGGCCTGGCCGCCGGGTTTGATCTGTAGCCTGAAGCTGAGATCGTCGGTGTCATCGAGATTATGAAACACCACGCTGGCAGGCACATCATTGCCATATGCGACGTTGCTGATGAAGGGCCCCGGGCGCTGGTACTCCACATCAAGATTGAGACGGCGCACGACCTCGCCTGCCACCTCAGATGTGGTGATGGCCATGATCTGGTTGTTGACGTTGGTGGGGGCATGTGTAAGGCCGAGGTCTTCGAGCGCACGGTCAGCGGCGGAGTTGGTCTCGTCGCTCTTGATCATAATGGCGGCTGAGCGCTCGTAGAGGTTGGGCGTGTTCTTGATCTGATAATAAGCGATGCCGAGACATATGGCGAGAGAGATGAAAAACCATTTCCAGTGGCTCAGAAACAGGAATGCGTAATCCTGCACCTTCACCAGGATGTTGGGCTGGGCCTGCCGGCGCAGCGTCATGCGGTTTTCCTTCGTCTCGGATATGGCGATGGATTCGTGAGTGGTGGATTTTGTATCATGTGCCGTATTCTCGCTATGGCTCTTCTCGCTGTCTTTGAGAGAGGGCGATTCGGTTGGCACATTGTTGACTTTTATAGAGCGTTCCATGACGTGGGAGAGTATTCTATTTTGAGAATAATACGGTGAGGGTGAGGATACTGTTGAAGAGCGAGAACCAGAATGTGGGTGTACGCAGCTGGTTGCCGTAGAGCGAGGTGTTGTTGATCTTTGTCTGTGTCGGGCGGGCGTATATCACGTCGTTCTGCTGCAGGTAATATACCGGCGAGGAGTATAGCGAGGCTGTATTTGTGATATCCACCTCGTAAGGGGTCTGCTTGCCGTCGATGGTGCGGAGCACGAGCAGGTTGGTATGCTTGCCCTCGGGGGTGATGCCGCCCATTTCGGCTACAGCCTCAAGCAGGGTGATCTGGTCGCGGTTGATAGTATGTGATGAGTAGCCAGCTTCGCCGAGGGTGTAGTAGTTGAGGTCGACAAATTCCACCCTGACGATAGGGTCGCGCACGAGCTTAGAGGCCAACAGCTTATATTTCACCATATCCTGCAGCTCGGTGCGGGTAAGGCCCTTTACGCTGAGGCTGCCGATGATCGGCATCTCTATATGGCCGGTAGCATCCACGGTGTATACGCCGTTGGATTGATTCGTGCCTGAGCTGCCGCTGCTACTTGTTGAAGTGCCGACGTTGAACATCTCCACGAGCTCTTTGTCGCGGCTGTGTACGGTGACATTGAGGCGGTCGCCGCTCTGCAGCCTGATAGGATGGGGCTCCTGTATCTTTACCGAGATGTTGGGCTGGATGTCTTCGATCAGTGTGATTTTGTTGGCATCACCGCAGGCGCTGACTGCGGCCGCCGATAGTATGAGGATTACGATTGAAATTAGGTTAAGACCGTGTCTGTATATGGATAACATAGGTATTGACTGAGAGGGAAATGACCCTTTGTATTATAATTGATTGGTTAAAGTAATTGCTTTAGTAAGCAAAGTTAGTGATTTGTTTTCGATTGTGCATAATATTTTACATATATTTTTGTGTTGTATCCTCATTTTACAGATATTTTAGCTTACATCCGGCTCGGGGGCCGCATGTGGTGATAGAATGTTAAACCATCGCGGGCATTCAATCGTTATGATCTATATGAAAAGATTAGTAGCAGTCGCGATGCCGGTGCTGTTGGCGCTGACATTGATACGCCCGCAGGCCCGGGCATGGGATATAGACATGAAGTATGACGGACCCAAGACCGTGACGACCGATACAGGCTGGCATCCTGACATACTGTCGGGTTATGAGGCCCGGTACGTGGATCAGGGTATGCAGTTTGACGGCCCCTGCCGTTCGACCATCGTGCGCAAGAGATGCGCCACCCAGTCGCGCAAGGGATTCCTCTATATCCACGGATTCAACGATTACTTCTTCCAGTCTGAGATGGGAGACAGATTCGTCGACTCCGGCTATCATTTCTATGCGGTGGACCTGCGCCGGTACGGCCGCAGCAAGGAGCCCTGGCAGTATCCCTACAATATCAGGGATATGCGCAAGTATTATGACGATATCGATTCGGCGGTGGCCCAGATGCGCCGCGATGGGGTGGAGGATATAACGCTCGGCGGGCACTCCACGGGCGGCCTCACCGTGATATCTTATGCGGTGGACAAGGCCGGAGACATACCTGTGCGGAGGGTGGTGACCGATTCGCCGTTTCTCGCATGGAATTTCAATTCGTTCTACCGTCACCTGCTTATCCCGGGCGTGAGGAATATGTCGGCCGTGATCAAGAATGCCAGGATACCACAGGGACATTGTGACGGCTACGCCTATTCGCTGCTCAAGGAATATTACGGGGAGTGGATCTACGACACTGACTGGAAGATGGTGTATTCGCCCCCGGTCACATTCTCATGGGTAGGGCAGATACAGTCGACGCAGAACAAGGTGAAGAAACATGGCGATCGGCTGTCGGTGCCGGTGCTGATCATGCATTCGAGCCGTAAGGTCGACGGCTGCAACTATGATTCCGACTTCCAGTATGGTGACGCGGTGCTCGATCCGTTCATGATCCGGCAGGTGGGAGAGAAGATCCGGCGCAAGAGTCATCAGCCGGTGGAGGTCTGCGCCATTGATTCGGGGCTGCATGACCTGATACTCAGCAAGAAGCCACATCGTGATGCCGCCTACGACACCATATTCTCCTTTATCCGCCGCCATTGACGATAATATGCAACCGCTCCGCGGTAGCTGGGAGGGGCCGCCGGAAACCGCAGGTAGGCTCCTTGCGTCGCCAACCTGCGGCTAACCGTGTGCAACCGCTCCGCGGTAGCGAGGTGGGCGGATAGCGCCGGGGCGAGGATAAAAAATCGGGGGATTGCAGTGAAGCAAGCGTAATTTTTGTTAACTTTGTGCCATGAACGTGCAACTTACTCTGACACTAAACAAGCGCCTGCTGTTGCTGCTGTGTACAGTGGTCGTAGGCTTCTTCATCACCGGCGTGCTCGCCGCATTGCTCATGGCCGCATTCTCGCCCACCACCTTTGTGGTGAGGATGGTGACCATGCTCCAGGATATCCTCGTCTTTATACTGCCCCCTGTGGCCACGGCCCTGATCGTGACCCGCAGGCCAGCCGCGCTGCTGTGCCTCGACAGCCGTCCGGGGCCGCTCCCGGCTCTGTTGTGGATGCTGCTGATAGTGGTGTCTATACCGGCCATGAATGTAGTGGTGGCCGCCAATGCCTCATTGCCTCTGCCGCCGGGGCTGCGCGATATGCTGCTGGCGGCCGAGAATCATGCGGCCGATACGATAGCCGTGTTGTGCGGCCCGCACACCGTGGGCAACCTCATAGTGTCGGTGCTGATAGTGGGCGTGATGGCCGGAGTGGGAGAGGAGTTGCTGTTTCGCGGAGGCCTGCAGCGGATGCTCACCACGGGGGGGGGCAATCCCCACACCGCCATCTGGGTTACGGCTGCGGTATTCAGTCTGGTGCATTTCCAGATGTTGGGCTTCGTGCCCCGTATGTTGCTGGGCGCGATGTTCGGCTATGCCCTATGGTACACAGGGTCTATATGGGTACCGATGCTCATGCACACGCTCAACAACACGATATATGTCGTGAGCCAATGGGTGACCGACGGAGGCGGCGGCAGCTGGCTCGACAATCTGGGCGTATCCGGTAATAAATCCGTTGATGTGGCCCTGGTGTTGGTATCGCTCACACTTTCCTGCCTGGTATTTACCTACGCGGGGCGGATCAGAAGCAGGCGCGGGTGAGGATGGCGGCGGTGAAGGCTCCGATAGAGCGGGATGAGCCGTCGAGGCTGAGGCGCGAGAAGTCGTAGCCGCCTTCCGCGCCTATCTGCAGACGCGACGTCAGCGCCACATCGAAGCCCGCCGTGGCGGCTGCCGTGAATGAGCCGGCGCCGGTATCCACCGTGCTGTTGCGCAGCCACGCGCGGTAGCCGCACCGCGCCTCGGCCCTGAGAGCCACCGGTCCGCCCGCTATGGCCAGATGCAGCGACGGCCCCGCCGTGACGGTGATGCTGTTGAGCGGATGCAGCACGTTGGCCGACGGGTGGTCGGCATCGGTGGCAATATCCATATCCTTGAGCGGTGTCGACATCACCGTGACATCGCCGCTCACACCTACCGGGCCATGACCGTAGGAGCAACGCACCCATGATGAGAATCCCGTGCCGATGCGGTAACGCCCTGACCGGTTGTGCGACGGAAACCACGCACCCGTGCCCGACATCAGCGATGTCGTATGGTCGTTGACCACCTGCCGCCAGCCGTGATAGAGATGATGGTTACCGAAGCCAAGATTCACCGCACCCCTCACCACGCAGTCTAGACCTATGCCCAGAGCCGCCCCGGCAAACACATCGCCGGGCCAGTGGCGGCGCGCCATCACGCGCTGCATCCCCACACCGTTGGCAAGGGTATGCGACACTACCGTGACCCACGGGGTATAGGGCCCGGTGCCGTAGGCGAGTGTGCCGGCCACTCCGTAGGCCCAGATAGCGTGGCGCGACGGCATGGAGTTGTCGGCGCTGCCGTCAGGGCGCCATTCATGCACGTGCTTCTTCAGCAGATTGGTGGTGAGTATTCTCAGCGACACCTTCATCGATAGCGACGTCAGTGACTGTGTCCAGTCGATCTCCGGGGCCATCGGCAGTGTCTGAAACGAATATTGCTGCACAGGAGCCGTCACGGGCATCCCGGGGGTCTGTTGGGCGCCGGCACACAGGGCGGCTGCGGAAAATACGGTCGCAGCGAGCAGCTTGGAGGTGAGACTCATCGGCAATGCTTATTTGCCCATCGCGTCATATACGAGGCTCATGAGGGTGGGGCGTATCGAAGAACTTGAGAATGCCTTGTTGCTGCGCGAGGGATCGACGCGGTTGCTGAGAAACACGAATACGAGCTGCGACTCGGGGTCGACCCAGAAGCATGTGCCCGTGAATCCCGTGTGGCCGTATGTGGCGGCGCTGGCCTCGTCGCAGGTGGGCGAATTCCTGCTGTTGGTCATGTCGGGCTTGTCGAATCCCAGGCCTCGGCGGCAGGTCTTGCTCCTGGCCGTGGTGAACAGCCTGTTGGTCTTCTCGCTGAAGACCCGCGCATCGCCGTATGCGCCGCCGTTGAGCCACAGCTGGCAGAGTTTGGCCACATCGGTCGCGGTGCCGAACACACCGGCGTTGCCCTGCACGCCGCCCGAGAAGTCGGCCAGTTCGTCATGCACGTGACCGCGCATGTGTTGCCGGCGCAGGTACGTATCCTTCTCTGTGGCCGCTATGCGCGACAGGGGCACCTTGCCGGCAGGGCGGTAGCACATCGATTTCGCGCCTATCGGAGCCCATACGCTGTCGGTGACCCACTCATCGTGCGGGCGCCCGGTGAGACGCTGCTCCATATCCATCAGCAGGCAGAAATTGAGGCATGAATACAGATACTTGCGCTGCGGCTTGACGTTGGCGCTGTATATGCGCGACATGATGGTGTCGTAGGTGAAGTCGGCGACGTACAGTCCCTTGGCCACCTCATGGCGGAATACGTCGGTGGGCACGGGCGATGTGATGTCAGATCTCAGCCTTGCCTTGCCGTGGCCGTATCCGCCGCCGGTGATGGCTATCGGGTGGTCGGCGTCGCGCTTCATGCTCACCACCTTGCCCGAATATGTGGCCGTATCCATCATCACCTCAAACATATTGAGGCTGGCCGGCATACCCGTCTCGTGATACAGCAGCATACGCGGCGTGATGTCGCGCTTGCCGTCTACATCCAGGCCGGGGATATACTTGCTCGCCGACTTGTCGAGATCAAACAGCCCCAGATCGTAAGCCTTCATCACTCCAGGCAGCGTGCCCACGGTCTTGGACACCGAGGCCAGGTCATACAGCGTATTGGCCGTCACCTTCTCGCCACCGGCCGTGGTGAGACCGTAGCAGCGGTCCACTATGACATCGCCGTCATGGGCCACCAGCACCTGGGCTCCGGGAAAGGCACCCGCGCGCAGAGCGCGGTTGACCACCGAGTCGATGCGGGCGGTGAGTCCGGGCTTGAGTCCCTTGGCCTCCGGTGACGAGTATCCCAGCCGGCTGCGGGCTATGTCGATGCCTTGGCCCAGTGTAGCCACGCCTCTGACAGCCACCGGCATACGGCCGTTGATGTTGATGCCGCCGAACACCGCCATGGCGCCCGCGCGCTGGGTATAGACATTGTCGGTGTACATCGTCACCAGAGCGTCGGCGCCGCTGAGAGCCGTGGCGATGTCGCTCATCTTATAAGGGGCGATGAATGTCACGCACACCAGGGGGCATCCCTTGAGCTTTGAGAGCGCAGCGGCCGTGGCCTGGGTATTGTTATATACGGCGGCGATCACCGTATCATGTTTCTTTATCGCGGCGATCGCCGAGGCCGTGAGTCCCTGACCCGTGGACGCATACACATCGACATCGGTGTATTTGCCACAATATTCCGCGAAGGCGTTGTCGGCCGGTGCGCCGATATTGACCACGGCCACGCGGTTGTGGGCGAGATTACCGATGGGCAGCAGGCCCGTGGAGTCGCGCAGGGCGGTGGCCATCGCGTCGGCCATGCGCTGCTGCATGGCCTCGGCCTGGGGCGAATTGAGGGTGGCCGTGAGGGTGGCGGCATCAGCGCGGGGCGCACCGGCGGCCAGTCCCAGCACGTATTTGTAAGCCAGCATCTTCTTGCAGCGGGTCTCGATCGCTTCGCGCGGTATACGTCCGCTCTTGACAGCATCGAGCACAGCCTGGATGTCGCCGGGCACATCCGGCGGCCCCAGCAGTATGTCGTTGCCGGCCATGAGAGCCGACACGCACACATTCGAGCCTGTGGAGGCGCCCTTCATGCCCAGACCGTCGGTGAATACCAGACCGTCGAAGCCCATCTCGCCGCGGAGCACATCCTCCACGATATGGCGCGACATTGAGGCCGGCGTGCCGCTCTTGTCGAGGGCGGGCACCGACAGGTGGCCTACCATTATGCCCGAGCAGCCGGCGTTGATAAATTCCTTGAAAGGCACGAGGTCAACCTGCGACAGCATCTCGCGGCTATGATTGATGGTGGGCAGTGCCTTGTGCGAGTCGGTGTTGGTGTCGCCGTGGCCCGGGAAGTGCTTGCCCACGGCCATCACGCCACCGGCCTCAAGGCCCAGCGAGAAGGCGCGTCCGCATTCGGCCACACGGCTGCCCGACTCGCCGAACGAGCGGTCGCCGATCACCGGATTGCGCGGATTGGAGTTGACATCGAGCACGGGCGCGAAATCCACCTGTATGCCTAAGGCGCGACATTCGCGCGCCACCTCGCGGCCATAGTCGTAGAGCACCGAGGGGTCCTGGATGGCACCCAGGCCCATGTTGCGCGGAAACACCGGCGCATCGCTCACCCTCATGGCCGGGCCCCACTCGCCGTCGATGCCTATCATCAGGGGCACGCGGCTGAGGCTCTGCGCGTAGTTGGTGGCCGCGGCCATCTCGGCGGCCGTGCCTTTGGAGAAGAACAGGCCACCCACGCGGTTGGTCTCCACGAGGCGGCGCACAGTGGCGCGGCTGCCCTGCGAGGGCGCCACGTTCACCACCATTATCTGGGCCACGCGCTCCCTTTCGTCGAGGGTGTTATATACGGAGTCCACCCAGCGGCGGCAGTTGTCGTCGCGGATATTGTCGGTGAGACGGCTCTTTGATTGGGTAGCGCTGATGCCGGAGAGCACCGACAGCAGCAACATCAGTATCGCGTTGTTCATTTCTTTACGGGATGCATCCTGGCCACGGGCGCAGGATTGATTGTTGGTAATTTTTTTCCTTTCTTGCCTGCGGCGGTGCTGCCGAGATATTCGAGCAGGTCTTCATACAGCAGGTTGGGGCTCTGGGTGAGCAGGTCGTGGTTGCGCAGCGAGAACATATAGTCGCCGCCGTTGGCCAGATAGTCGGGCAGCGCCACAATGTATGTGGCGTCGGGGTCGAGCGGCTTGCCGCCGATGCGTATGTCGGTGCATCTGCCGGTGGCGGGGTCGTAGGTGATATCCACCTCGCTGCTCACTCCGTTGCCGCCGCCGCGTGCCATCACGTCGAATGCCTCGGCCAGGTCGCTGCCTTTGATGCCGGCCACCTGTATGTGGTTGAAGAATGGCACGAGCGTGATCACCTGTCCCTTGGTGAGGGTGCCGGCGGGCACGGTGTTGCGCAGGCTTCCACGGTTGAATACGGCGAGGTCGATGTGGCCGTGCAGCTGCCGTCCGCGCAGGGCCACGAAGTCACTGACGTAATTGAGCAGCCCCTCGTCGTCGCGCTCCATGGTGCGTCCGATCTTTGCCACGGCCACAGAGTTGAGGCTGTCCACGCTGTGCCGGTAGGGGGCGATGATGGCCTCGATGGCGGGGTCGGTGCGGCTGTCGAGCCGTGAGTCGACGCGTATCACCCCGGTGGCGGGGATCGCCTGCAGGTTGTCGAGATCTATTGTGATCTCGCCTAAGTATTTGCCGCTGCGGCCGGTCTGGGCCACGGCCACGGGGCGGCCGTCGGCGTTATCAAATACATGTTGGGGCGCCTGCGCGTCGGCCGGGTCTATGAGGGTGTGGGTGTGACCGCCGATGATGAGGTCGATGTCGCGGGTGTTGCGGGCCAGGTCTATGTCCGACGGCCCCTCCACGGCATCATAGCCTATGTGGGTCACTGCCACTACATAATCGGCCTGGTATACATTCTTCAGCACCCATGCCAGACGGTCGGCGGCGGTGATGGCGTCGATATATCCGAGGCCGTCGTAGTTGCCCTCGCTTATCATGCCCTTGGGCTGCAGGTTGATGGCGATGAAAGCGATGCGGCGCCCGTCGTATTCCTTGATCTCGAATGGCCTGAAGATACCGTCGAGGGCGCTGCCGCGAGTCTGGTAGTTGGATGCGAGCAGGGTGACGCCGGCGTCCGAGAGGTTGCGGGCCAGGGCCTCCATGCCGTTGTCGAATTCGTGGTTGCCGAGTATGCGCAGGTCGTAACCTAAGGCGTTCATGAGTTTTTCCTCGAGTTCGCCCTTGTAGATGTTGAAAAAGAGTGAGCCCTGCACGACATCGCCGGCATCGATCAGCAGCACGTTGTCGTTGACGGCGCGTACGCTGTCGATGAGCACCTTGCGCCGGGCCACGCCGCCGAGGTCGTCGGCGGCCACGGGGTCGATCTGCGAGTGGGTGTCGTTGGTGTGCAGCAGCACGAGCCGGTCGGCGCGGGCAGTGGCCCCGGCGGCGATGGCGGCTGCGCACAGCAGTATCTTTGATAGCTTCTTCATTGCAATAGCGATTATACCGCAAAAGTACGAAAAAAATGTGATTTTTTGATTACCTTTGTAGTCAATAAATACAATGATCATAATGGGCGCGATTTTTATCCTTAACGGACTCCTGATTTATATTTATGCTATGGGATAAGGCTCAGCGAGGTGAAGGAATGGTAAATATTGAAAGATATGTTACATGTTTTAAGCGCTGACTATTTGGGCGATTATGCTTTACTTTGTACTTTTGATAATGGGTAGAGCCGGAAGGTTGACCTAAAGCCACTGCTTGAATTTCCGGCATTCCATGATCTTCGCGACGAGGCAAAATTTCTGGAATATGGGGTTTTTAATACCGTGTTTTGGTCAAATGGCGCAGATATAGCACCCGAGTGGCTGTTTCAGCACGGGCAAGCTATGTTAAAATCCGGGGGACATGGAGGTGCCATCGGCGGGAGCCTCTCACGGATATGGCTCGTGTATTGATATTTAAAACCGACTACTAAAAAGGAGTGGGGGAGGGTAAGGGGCTGACGGGTAAGAAAAAAGAGAGGCTGGAAGCCTCTCTTGGGTGACTCGCACAGGATTCAAACCTGTAACCTTCTGATCCGTAGTCAGATGCTCTATTCAGTTGAGCTAGCGAGCCAATGAGCTTTGCTTTGCGACTGCAAAATTACGGCTTTATTTTGATATGCGCAAATTTTTTTATAATTTTTTTTCAGAAAATATTGTAATCGGGTGAGGATTAATAAGATATGAGCTGATATTATCAAGATGAAATTATTAAGCGTGTTTTATGTGTCAGGGTGTGACTATTGAAAACATCGGGCACACTTCATGGAGATTATATCACACGCGAAAACAATGAAAAACGCACAAAAACCGAGGCC
>CAZBWZ010000042.1:0-18171 GCA_964495725.1 uncultured Bacteroides sp. | reverse complement strand
TCCCAATATAAAATGTGACAAAATATTCACAATCAAAAATAGCAATGTCACAATCGCCCCGACACAATTGTAACATTTCAGAAAACCTAACAAAATAAATCACGCAGAGGAGCAGAGGGGCAGAGTTATAATGACGATACTTTGCGTGGTATACCATTTTCTCTGCCCCTCTGCCCCTCTGCGTGAGACCTTCACCAGGCGAGAGCAAAAGAATTCCTCTCCCCCCCTGCGTGAGACTTTACGTAAACAGCGTGCTATTTTTTTGCGGCCTCGGCGGCGCGGCGGATAAAGGGCTTCATCTTGTAGTTGCGGTCGAAGAGCAACGGATAGTCAGTGCGCCCCTTCATGGGCCAGTCGTTCTTCCATGAGTCACGGTCAGTCACACCCCAAGCGTTGACACGCACCACATCGTCACTGTGACGCAGAGCTATGTCGAGCATGGTGGCCATGCGGGCGTTCCATACGCTGTCCACATCGGCCGGAAGACCCTCGGTGTAGGGATTCATCTCCTTGCGGAAAGCCGTGGTATCAGCAATATTGGCCGATTGGGTGACCGACGGCAGCGCGCTCATATCCCACTCCGTCATCATCACCTTGGTGCCTGTGCCGATAAATGCCTCCATCGATTTCTCATACTCCGCGATATTGGGATAGTCCATGCCCGCGTGACTCTGCATACCTATCGCATCGACACGCAGCCCACGCTTCTTCAGGTCATTGAGAATCCTGACGTAAGCCTCGCGCTTGGCCGGATTGTCCATACCATAATCATTGAGATAGAGCTCGGCATCGGGATCGGCCGCATGGGCCAGCTCAAAGGCGTATGGTATATATTCCCCACCCAAGATCTCGTAGAACGGTGACTTGCGGTAGCTGCCGTCGTCAGCGATCACCTCGTTGACCACATCCCAGCCCTTGACACGGCCCTTGTAGCGGCCCACCACATCGGTGATATACGTGCGCATACGCTCACGCAATGTGTCGGCGCTGACATACTTGCCGCTGTCATCGTAGGCAAACCACGGTGCGAGCTGCGAGTGCCACACCAGTGTGTGACCCACGACAAACATACCGTTGTCTACCCCGAACTCCACAAAGCGGTCGGCCGGCTCCCAGTTGTACACGCCCTTCTGCGGATTGATCTCGGCCGACTTCATCACGTTCTCGGCCACGATGGTATTGAAATGCTTGCGTATAAGCTCTGTGGAAAGCGAATCCTTTCCTGACACCTGATTATCGTTAATTGCCGCGCCGATAAGGAATTTACCGGCGAAAGCCTCCTTAAGCACAGGCTCCCCGTCGTCGGTCGCTACGCTATGATTGCCTACGCATGATACGACAGCGGCTCCGGCAAGGATTGCCAGTGCCAGCTTCCTGACAGATCTGGTATTATTCATGGTCGTTAGTTGTTAAAGATTTAGTTATTAATTATTCAATCATTAAGGTTTTTACCAGTGTGATAGCACAGTTGCGATGCCCCCACAAGGGAGCTCTCAGTGTCCTGACCGGAGATGTCATCGATAATGAGGCTGCAATCCTTGTCCGCCTCATCTCTCTGCAGCGCCCATTTGCTTGTGATAAAGATATTCCGGCACACCTTGTCGACTGATATGGAAGCTATATCACTCGGCGGTATCGCTTTGAGCTGAGCATCGGTAATCTTCTGCCCGTCGTAGTATATCGTTACCTCCTCATCAGATGATTGAGACAATCCGCAGTCAGATAGCGAGCATTCATCAATCGAGACAAGGGCGATATCTGCATTATGTTCCATATTCCTGAGGTCGAGCATCAGATCCCTGCCGTTGATATTCATGACTATGGCCGAGCACACCTCGCCTTCAGTCGGTGGAAATCCTATTGTAATCCTTCCGTTTCGACCGATCATCTCGCTCTGCACTGATTCGGCATCGACAGTCCGGTCGGCAAGCTTCAGAGTGGCCCCGTATACCGACACAGCGTCACCACGGAAGCGTGTGTACTCGACTATTACCGAAGTCTCGTCAGCGTTGTCCCTGATGTCCATCACCTTGTATCCGATGACATCAGACGACATTATTTCTGCATCCTCGACGACACCAGTGACTTTCAGGTCATCGATGTTGCTGTCTGCCGACCCGGCAGGCATCGATGATGCGCTCAATGCCACGGCAAGCACAGGCACAAGCACAAGGGCTCTGAGTATACGGCCGGGATAACTTATTTTATTGTACTTCATGGTGGTTCGTTGTTATAGTTTGATTCGTTTTAAGCCGCAAGCTGAGGCCTGATTCATAAGGAAATTTATCTGACGATGACGCGGCGGGGGGTGCGGGCCTGGTCGGTGACCACGAGGTAGACACCCTGCGGCAGGTCGATATCAGTATTGTTGGTTAGCTCGGCTACGGTGGTGACGAGACGTCCGGTGATGTCGTAGATACGAGCACCGGTCTGGGGTGCGCTGCACACAATCCTCACCGCTCCGTCAAGTCCGATCACTACGAGCGGCTGCTCGGCTGATATGTCAGCGATACCCGAATGGTCGACGAATATCACGTTGGACGGGTCACTGAGATAACCCAGACGCGACGACTGCACGTAGTAGCTCTCCCTGTCTGAGCTGCCGAAATCATCGATCGTGAGGCTGCAATCCTCGGCCACCTGCTCTACCTGGCGCACCGTGTTGCCCATGTAGACAGTGCGCGTCACCACATAGTAATCTATCACGTCGTCGGCCGGCGCGCTCCAGTTGGCGGTGTACGACGTGGAGGTGATGTCGGTGGCATCCAGGGCCGTGCATACGCCCAGCTGCGGCACATCCAGACACTCGCCGCGCAGGGTGATGCCTCGCGAACCGTCGAGACCGCCGTCGCTGATAAGCAGGCGCGTGGTATGCTCGCCCGTGGCCGTAGGGGTGTAGGTGACGGTGAGCCAGTATCCGTCGGCCGAATTCACGAGCGTGGCGGGTATCGTACGCGCGGGTATCGAGAACATTGCCTTGTCGCCCGAGTAGACGGTGAGCGAGAGGTCGCCGGCGAGATGCTCGCCGTGGAAGTATACCTTGGCTGTAGTCGAGCGTCCTATCGCCACCTGTCCGAAATCGATATCCATGCCTTGCGTGGGGGTTATGAGATTGGGCTCCCCGCCAGGCCCTGTGCCCGCGTCGTCGATATAGAATATTTCGCCCCGCTTATTGCCCCATATATATTCGGCAAGCTGCGGGAAGTCGATAAAGGGATTGCGGTTGTTCTGAAAGCCGTACACGGCCTCGTTGCGGTCAATCTCCTTCTGCGACACAGGGTCACCTGCGGCCCAGTCGAGCAGCAGTCTCACCGACCACTCGTTGAGCGTAGGATAAGTGTTCTGCTGCAGCATGTACATGTAGTTCTGATTCCAGGTGTAATCCTGATAGCAGGTGACCATGTAGAAGTAAGTACGTGCGAAATCACCCTTATATTCGTCGGCAGGCTCGAAGACGTACCTGGCGCCTCCGCCCTGGCCTGTGACGGCGTAGCCCACGGTGGAGACACCGTTCTGGAAGTTGATCGGCGAGGTGCGGTCTACGGTGCCCAGGGGATAGTTGCTCTTGGCGGTGTTGGCCTTCATCTCGGACGGATAGAGGTGATTGAGGTCGGTGTACGCGTTGACGTCCGTCAGTCCTCCCCACCAGCTTTTAGGAAATGAGTGCTCGCGGTTGAGCCCCGAAAAGCTGGGTGCGAACAGTGGGATATCGGAGTACATGTCCCACCAGCGGTCGCTCTCGGGATAGACATCGGTGACCTGAAAGTATTTGGGCAGGTTGGAATATGATGATATACGCGTGAGATTCCTCACCGTCTGCCAGCAGGCGGTCTTCAGCTCGGCGTCTTTCTTACCGTTGAGGTCAGTGTAATATCCTTCGGGGATATCGGCGTAGGCACCTGCCCAGGCTGCCGCAATGGCGGCGATGGTGATTATATGTCGCATACCTGTAAGGGGTGTTTCAGATTTTCTTTGTCCAGATACGGCGACGCTTGTGCAGCCGGCGCTCGAAGTATTCCCATTGCTTCTGCACGCTCTCGTTGCCCTCGAGCTCTACGTTGCTCTCGGCAAAGCGGTAGCCGTTGCGGATGAAAGCCGGTATGAGATTGGCGAAGAGCAGCGCGTTGACGCCCTTGCCCTGATATTCGGGCTTGATGGCCACGAGCAGCAGGTCCACCACGTCGTTGTGTCCCTTCAGGCCCTTGAGCAGGTGTATCCAGCCGGTGGGGAAGAAGCGTCCGCCCGACTTGCGCAGGGCCTGCGACATCGACGGCATGGAGATACCCACGCCCACGAGCTTGTCGTCCTTGTCCACGACCAGACTCACGCAGTCGAGACGCAGGATGGCGAGATACTGGTCGATATAATAGTTGATCTGCTTGGGGGTAAGGGGCACATAGCCGTAGAGGCCGTCGTAGGCCTCGTTGATGAGGTCGAAGATCGCCTTGCCGTATTGCTCCTTGATCTTCTTGGCCGACTTGAAGTTGATGGCACGCAGGTCAAACCTCCGCGCCACGATGTCGGCGATGCGCTGGTATTTCTCGGGCACCCCCTCGGGCACGGTGAGGCGGTATTCCACATAGTCCACTTCTTTCTCGAATCCCAGTCGCTCCATCTGGGCAGGATAGTAGGGGTAGTTGTAGATCGACGCCATGGTGCCCATCTCGTCAAATCCGAATGTGAGCATGCCTTCATGATCCATATCGCTGAATCCCATCGGGCCGATGATGCGGGTGGCTCCGAATTTGCGGCCCCAGGCCACAGCGGCGTCAAAGAGAGCGTCCACCACATCGTCGTCATTGATGAATTCCACGAAGCCGAATCGCAGCTGGTTTTCGCCTGAGCGCCGGTTGGCCGTCTCGTTGATTATCGCCACGATGCGTCCCACCGGCTCGCCGTCACGGTAGGCCATGAATGCCTGGGCCTTGCAGAAGTCGAATGCCGGATTCTCGGTGGGCAGCAGGGTGTTGACATCATCGATTACCAACGGGGGCACGAAGTAGTCGTTGCCTTTATAGAATTCGGTACCGAACTTCACGAATTTCCTTAGCTCGGATTTGGTGTGTGGTATGGCCTTTATCTCTACAGGCGCCTTTGATTGCTGGGTCATATATTCTGTTGTCGTTTTTATTTTCAGGTTTATTCAGCGGGTCTTCGTCACTCAATATGTATCTGCATGAATGTCAGTACCGCCACCATCACCACCAGGAAGGCGATTATGATGATATAGATGCGCGAGGCCGACCTCCCCTCTATTGCGTCGCGCAGATGCTCCACTGTCTTGTATCGTCGCGAGGGGTCGGGGTTGATACACCGGTTGGCCACGCTTCTCAGGCGCGGATCTGTCTCATGAAGCTTGTCGAGCACCTCGCGGAGCACCATGCCGTAGCTGTAGATATCATCGGAGACATCGGTGGGCGTGAGCCGGCTTCGCTGGTCGAATCCCACATCGATGAGCTTGAGATTCTCTATGTTCTCTGTGAATATTATCGTTTCCGACCTGATCGGATGATGCACGATATGATTGGTCTGGATATACGCCAGGGCATTGACCAGCTGATGGCATATCTGGTCGAGATGATGGCGCTTGAGCTCGCCGTTGTCGATTATCTCTCGCAGCGATTTGCCGTACACATCATCGGTGACGATGCATCGTCCCAGACCGGGGATGTCCTCGAAATCGTTTATCATCACCACATTGGGATGCGCGAGATTGTATCTCACGTCAAATTCCTTCTCGATCATCTCCTGATATTGGGGCTTATTGGCATATTCGGGCCGTAATGTCTTAAGCATTACCGGTTTGCCATATTTCTTGGCAGTGTATACCTGATAAAACTCCTCATCCCATTGTGGCAGATGCTCGATATCGGTCCATCGCTGTGTGGTGTTGTCTGTCATCATCGCATATTTTAGAACGCAAATATAATGCATTTTTTTGGTTACGTAAAATCGTGAATACTGATTTTTTTTGTTATTTTTGTGACATCATTAATCCACATCCTGATTATGGCAAAAAGAAACAGGTATCCCATCGGACAGCAGGACTTCAGCATCATACGCCTGAATGACGCATTGTATGTAGATAAGACCGAATATATCGAGAGGATTATCGAATCCAAGAGCCTTTATTATTTTCTGGCACGACCGCGCCGCTTCGGCAAGAGTCTATTTCTCTCTACCATCAGGTATTTCTTCGAGGGTCGCCGCGAACTGTTCAAAGGATTGTATATCGACTCGGCCGACTGGGAATGGGAAAGCTACCCCGTGTTGCGGCTTGACCTTAACGTGGAAAGGTTTGAGAAAGAAGGTATACTTGATAAGTCTCTTGACAATTACTTTAATAAGTGGGAGAGGGAATATGGAGTGGAGACCAAGGCCGAGACTATGTCTGCGAGATTCAGCAATATTATCATGGCGGCCCACGAGCATACCGGCCGCCCGGTGGTGATTCTTGTCGACGAATATAACAAGCCGCTGGTTGCTAACCTCAATAATCCTGAATTATTTGAGTCATACCGTCAGCAGTTAGCATCGCTTTATTCTAATTTCAAGAGCTCGGTCGAACATATACGTCTGGTGTTCCTCACCGGCGTGAGCCGTTTCAGCAGACTCAGTGTATTCTCCGACCTCAACAATATTAATGACATTACCTTAGACAATGACTTCGCAGATATCTGCGGCATTACAGAGACCGAGCTGCGCGATAATTTTGGCGAAGGAATACGTGACCTTGCCGATAATTACGGCATCGACTACGAGGACGCATGCGACCTCCTGAAAAAGAATTATGACGGATACCGATTTGCAAAAAACGGCAATGATATATACAACCCTTGGTCATTGCTCAATTGCCTGTCAAAAAAGGATATCGGCGAGTACTGGAACGAGACCGGACTGCCCACCATCCTTGCTGAATCGCTCAAGAGAGCGAATGCCGACCTGCAGAAGACTTTCGATTCATACTGCAGCGAGTCCGAACTCAAAGGTCTCGACCTGCTTAATCCTAATCCTAAAGCCCTGCTATACCAGACCGGCTACCTCACCATCAAACAGTATTACGGCAACCTGCAGCAATACCGGCTGGGCATACCCAACCGCGAGGTACGCAACGGTCTCTTCACCTACCTACTGCCCTACTATATCAGATGCAAATCACAGACCCCGAATGAACTCGTATCCGGTATTTACCGTAATTTCATATTCGGTGAGCCTGACGAGGCCATGAAGGCGATGCAGGCATATTTCGCAGGTATTGACTTCAAGATGAGGATTGACAACGAAAACAATTTCCACAATGCCTTTTATCTGCTGATGGATCTTATCGGGCTGAGGACCAAGACCGAGGTGCATACCTCAGACGGCAGCATCGACATAATGGTAGAGACCGAGGACTATATCTATATCATCGAATTGAAATATGACCACTCGGCCCAAGATGCACTGAGGCAGATTAAAGAAAAGCAGTATGCTCGTCCCTATCTCACCGGCTCGCGCCAGCTTTTCCTCATCGGTGTCTCATTCTCCTCTGCCAGCCGCTGCATCGAGGATTGGACCATCACCAAAGAATCATAGCAAATAAACTTCAACAACATACTATGAAAAAGAGGGTGTATCAAAATAGGAAAATCAACAAAATGTAGGGACATCGCTTTGCGATGTAGCACTGAGTATCATTGTGTTCCTATTACATGCCGAAGGCATGTCCCTACAAATTTTGAATTTTGATACACCCTCCTGGGGAATTTAAAAGCTGAATCTATTTCTTGCGGGCTTTAAGGATACGCACGTTCCCTCCGGCCGATATTCTCACAATGTAGACATCCGGCAACAGATCCGACACATCTACCGGTTGATACGGCGCGATATCGCGGCATGCCAACCGACGTATACCGTTAGAGTCATAAAACTCTACCGAATCTATCGTATCTTCGCTGGAGGAGATGTACACCATATCCTGCATCGGCAACGGATACATGGTGATACCCTCCCCGTTCACGATATCGGCAACACCATCCGGCGTGCTCTGGCTCCATGACACCACCCGGTCATTCCCGCCGGGATAGCCCTCGGTATCGACAATTCCTGTTACCTTCAGGATCATCACATAATATCCTGTTTTCTCAGTCGCTTTGCCGAAGTTGATATTGAAGACGCGGTCAGAGACCTGTGTGAGAGTAAGAGCCGAACAGTCCACCTCACCGCCCATAAGGGTGAGTGAGATATCATCAGTGGTAAACGTGGCAGCATTCACCGGTTTGTTAAAAGTCACCGTCACGCGCTCCAGAGCCCCGTCAAGCGTGGTCTCCTGATCCGGCAGTCCGGCAATAGCCTCCACATCGAGAACATGCTCAGGCACGGCCTCGAATGTAAGCACAAACGTGGTGGCTGCATCTATATCGGCTATGACATGTATCCTGTCTTCATGCAAAGGCTCCTTGCCGTCGCGCAGCGTAACCTCGGTCTGCCAGAAGTTGTCGCTCGGCATTTCCTTGCCGTCCGCCTTCCTCACCACTCTGGTGAGCACCCTGCCGGCAGCGAGATCGCCTGTCGACGCATAGTTCCAACCCTGGGCAGCCGGAGCGATCGTCACCTCATATTCCAGCTCATCCACCTTGGTCATCTGGGCCGAGGCAGCGACATAAACCGCCACGTCGGCATCTCCGTTGCTGAAATATATCCTGTCGGGCGCGTCGTCGGCATCTGTTATGTCGTTGACAAGAAACGCCCTGACGGGTTTTACAGCATCGGCATCCGGCGAGAAGCCACGGATAAGCTCGTGGATGGTCACCTGGTCCAGCAAGGTCAGATCAGGGTTATCGTAACTGTTGACATGGGTAGCGGTGACATCATAGCCCACGAAGTGGCCTAACAGCGAACTCTTGAGCCACCACTGCGCGTATGCCGTGGAGTTGGCTGAGATAGTGCCGAGATCAGAGGCCATTTCGCCTCCCAAGGCCAGCACCGCATCCTCGCCGTTGAGCTGTGAGGATACAAATTCGAAGTCGATCAGCAGACCCTTCTCATTATCGATAATCTGAGGTTGCTGAGTCACTATGCGCACATTGGAGGCATCGCCATAGCCCTTATTATTGATCACAAGGGCAAACTCGGCCGGCGCGACGCGTTCGATCACATCTGGTGTCAGCGGATCATCGGCGTATACATCGCGTTGCACGAAGTATGTGAGATCGAGCGTCGGCGATGGCTTAACCACAAGCTCCACCGGATACAGGCTCCTTGTGACAGCCATATCGGTGAACGGATCAATGTACGTGATCGAGCCGCCGAATGAATATACCCTCGGCTCCTCGGGAGCAGCGTAACGGGTCGGAATGAATGTGATCATAGCTGTGCCGATCTCACCTGCGCCGAGCGACCAGTCGCCCGGTAATTCGAGGTTGCCGGTAAATCCGTCGAGCTGTTTGGGCACAATCTCGAATTCGTGAGAAGTGGCTACGTTGCCGTATTCATCGCGTATCACCAGATTGAGCTGCACATCCTTCATCGGCAGGCTCTCATGACCGTTGTACACCCTGAGAGTACCTTCAAAGGCCTGACGCGTCATGGTCATGGTCTGCGAGACACCCAACGATATCGACGCGCACACCGACGATGATCTCATCTCCTCAAAGTGGCCCCTGTAATCCTCAAACGCTGCCTGATAATAATCCACCATATTGGCAAAACCATGATCCTGTGCTTGATTCTGTCCTTGTTCAAAAATGGAGAACTTGGCCTCCACCTCTTCCACTGACAAGTCATCAAGCTGGCCTGTCATGCGCAGTGCGAAAAGGAGAGCTTGCTCATATGTCACTGATGACGGACGTCGGGAGGCCACTTCCTCTTCAGAGACGGTGACACCCATCGGGAGTGTCATTACCCAATCCATGAAAGAAGATTTCTCAGCATCCATCTCGGTGTACCATACTTCGTCACCGAGGAACATTCTGAGAATCTCGTCAACGGTGATTATATCATCCACAAATATCGACGCGATTTGGTTGAACTCTTCCATCCAACCTTTTTCCGACTCACGGCGCGGGGATTTCTGGCCTTCATTGTTGTCTGGATTATCAGGATCGTTTTCGTCCTCGCATGGGCTTATAATCTCCACAATTGTTACTGCGACCATGCCAAGTTTACCATAGTTATCGGGCAAATTACATAAACCATCCTTAATACCTTCCCTGGCATAATCTGCGAAATTATCACCAAGATCTTTTACCACTAACTTAACGTCACGACCTTCCGCACGATATAATCCAAGTGCTGTATTAATTATGTCCCAAAATCGGGCCAGCCACGAAAAACCGATCAAGCTATCTATAGCACGCTCGGCTTTCTTAGCGTCACATGGGTCACAAATTGAAATGACCTCTTGCGGAGGATCCATTTCACTTGACGGGCCATACCAGTTAATATCCGGTAAACCAGGTCCTCCTGCCCCGGTTATTTTACTCAAGCTTTCCAGAATTGCCGTCATTGTGGCTGATGTAGCGCACATTTTCAAAGCCATGTTTTCTGCATGGATATTATTTTTCAACTTTTCTCCACACATGATCTCATAGGTTTCCGCCACATGAGTCATACAGGCGCTGAATGTGTCATGCATAGTTTCCAGAGGGCCGTTGGCTTTAATCTGATGCGGCTGTTGCGAGAGGTCGGCATATCTGGTGATTCTGATCGGGATATTCACCGCCTGCTGTGGGTCAAGGTCGAAGGGCTCTGTGTATTCAAGCTGCTCGAATCTCCACTCAGGATTTTCCTTTTCAAGAATGATATTCAGATTGGTAGCTTTGATGAGGCCGACATTGACGAGGGTCATGGTGATGAGGGTGGCGTCACCTACGGCCATGTTATCGCCGTCGATGCTCTTAGGCAGGATCATCTTGACCACGGGCATCGGCACATTTGTCTCGTAATCCACCACCATCTCTATTCCGTATTCGTCCTCGACCTCGGTCTCCACCACATTCCAGCTTATCGATATTGGATTGTAGCTGATGTCGGCAGTCACCGTCTCAGTGCGTCCGGCATTGACAAAGAAATAGGATGAAAATACATCGTGCTTGGTCGCAGTCACCTCGCAACGATAGTATCCGCCCTTCATCTCCACAGACACCGTGCCGTCGGCTCCGGTGACATATTCGCTGAGCAATTCACCCGTCGAAGGACTGAAGATCTTCACCGTAGCATCGGCCACCATCGGTGCCTCAGCGGTATTGTAGGTGTACTCATCACAAGCCTTGAACACCACCGTACCGGTCTTGTCGGTAACAGGCACCACCTTGTAGCTTATGGCCATACCGTTACCATTGGCACAATTGACACCGAACTGGCCCGTTACGGGCATATTCAGCTTCATCTTGTCGTTGGTGGCGAGACGTAGCACCACAGTGGCGCTGTCGCCGGGGGCGAGTGATGGCAGTCCCGAGGGAGTGGCCGTATCCATCCAGTCGGGGAGCGCCAAGGTGATCCTGCCCGAAGCGCCCTTGCCAATATTGCGGATCACAAAGGGATACTCCGTGACCTCACCCCACGCTATCGAGGTATCGAGAGTGTGCAGGTCGGAGACAAGCGCCCCACCCTGACTTCTCACATAATACAGTATCGTGAGAGGCTGAGAGGCATTTTCACGTGATGTGACCTTAATCTTGGCCTGCTGCCACACATTGCCCTCGCTCAGCTCCGAGGATGAGAGCGTGTAGTGCAGCCCGCTTTCCTCGCCGGGACCCAACTCTGACGGCAACTCGCACTTCAGTTCGCATCCGCCGGGAAGCTCCACTGTTTCGGCCTTGAGGCCGGTGAGAACCGTCGAGCAGGGATTGACGATCCTGATCTCACCGGTGTACTTCTCGCCGAGACCTATTTCGTGACCTTCCCTCATGTTAGTGGTGACGTTGATACCGAGGATGTCAAAGCTGGCCATTTCGGTGGTCAGCTTCTCACCCGGATAGCATGCGCCGGCGGCGAAATGACCGATCTGAGATGCATAGGGGGTGAATGTGGCGGCAAACTTGCCATCAGCGTCTACCACTGCCTGCACAGTCTGTCTCGCACCACTGTTGACGAGATATACCTCCACCTCCTGTCCCTGATGTACGTTGCCTGTGAGACTGCCGGTTACGGTGACCACGTCACCGGGTATATACACATCCTTATCAACCTTGACAGTAGCCGTGTAAGGAGATTTCATATCGAATGTCGCCGTAGCCGACGAGTTGTTGACGTATGAGATCTCCTTCACCTTACGGTCGCTGTTGGCAGTGGCACGCACATTGTGCCTGCCGACTGACGCGGGCAATGCGACCTTCTTTGTGAGCGTCACGCTGGAGCCTGCTGCCACCGGTTCCTGGTTGTAGACATATCCGGCGATCTCCTCATCGATATATATCACGGTCTTCACCATAGCCGGTAATTCCACTGTGCCGGTGTTGGCAAGGGTCAGGCTCACGGTAGCATCCGCTTCGCCGATGACAAAACTGTCGGCCGGCAAGGATATATCCGTAATCTTCACATCGGGTAGCGTGGTATCCGTGATCATCGCATACAACACACCCTTTGTGTAGCCCTCTGCGGTGGCCGTGATATTCACCACGCGGTTATCTTCACTCACATCGTTAGCCTTGGCCTTCACATTGAAGCTCGCGCTGTTTGAGCCGGCCCTGATTATCACCTTCGACGGATATTCGAGTATGTCGTCGGCATCGCTCGACAGGTCTACTGAGAGCGGTTCGGAGTTATCGGTGTTGCGTTTCACCGTGACGGTGATACCACCGTTGTCGCCTTCGAGTATCGTGGACTGCGACGAGTACACCGAGAGCGTGGGTCCGTCGTTGTCAAGGATAGTGAGCTTGCCGCTCACCACTCCGCCGTTGACACCGTTTGTGGCGCATCCGCACGACGATATGTATACAGCCGCCTCGATTGTGATCTCGCGGTTGCCGTCCACGGTATTATTGTCGATGATTCCGATCGGGAATTCCACTGATTCCTGATTGGCTGCGAGCTGTATCTTGCCGGTGTGATAGAAGATCTCTCCGTGTGAGTCATCGGTGATCTGTATCGTCACCGCCGAATCGAATTTGTCGGTGCGTGCGATACGTGCCACCACAGCCGAGGGGCCGTCTCCCTCGCTCACCTCCGATGGTGTGAGGGTGAGGGTCAGTGTGGGTATGTCGTCATCATACACAGTCAGATATGCCTCGCCATCGGCGTAATGCGGCGCGCGGGCTGCGATCGTGATCTCGGTGTTGCCGTCGATCTTCTTATTGTCGGGGGCAGTGATATCGACCACGGCCGACGAAGTGCCGGCTTTTACCACCACCGACTTGGGTATGTTCACGCGCTGGGGTGCGTCACACGAGAGTTTCACCTCGGTATCCACGCTTGCTGTGTATGGCAGATCCACCGTGAGCGCCACGGTCTCTCCCTCGTCGATCTCCTCCTTTGAGAGCGAGAGGGCGATAGCCGGGAATTCGTCGTCGACAAGCCGCATCCCGGCCAATACCTCATCGTAGCCGTTGCCGGATACAGCGACAGACACGGATGTCACCGGGTCGAGTTCATCGTTGTCGGCAAAGAGGATTGTGAAATACGCCCCCGACTGGTTGGCCGGTATGGTGACCGTGGCGGGTATTGACAGACGGGTGTCGGCCGGTGTCACAATCAGGGCGAATGTCTCATCGTTCTTCCAGCTGCCACTGCGCGAGATTATGCCGCGGGTCACTCCGTCGGTGCCTTCTGCAAGGGTCTGTGGCATTTCGAGCCGCAGGCATCTGCCGAGGGTCACGGGCTGATTGTCGGTCACGGTGGTGTTATTGTCCTGCAACTGCTCTATCTCTCCGCTCAGCACATCAGGAATCAGAGTGACACCGACATCGAGCTTGCCCGACATACCGGGCAGCATGGGCACCATCAGATTGGCCGAACGCGATATCCTGCTGCCGGCCGCTATCATGGTGTCGTCGTAATGGAGTGTGCCGAGTGTCACACGGCGTGAGTCGGCATCGGTGAGGTATATCAGTTCGCTCCATCCTGCCATAGCCGGGACAGTGCCCTTGTTCTCCACTATCCATCGCACAGACAGCATATCGCCGGGCATTATCTCGGCGTTATCCACGCCAAGCGATGTCACCACGAAGTCCGGACTGTCGGGCATTGATTCGGGGGAGGCTATCACCTGCATCGTGCCTTCGATAGCGTTGATCGGGCGGCCGCTGCCGTCAGCGGCGAAAGCCACGCCCCTGGTGAGCTTGACGGGGATACGGGTGCCCACCTCGGCATCGGCCGGGGCAGTGGCGATCATCCTTATCACCGGACCGTTTACGCCGGTGAAGGGCAATGATCCCCTCACGTAGAGGCGTGTGGTCACGTCATCGATCTTCTCCATGGTGAGGGTGTGGCCGTTGCTGCGTCCGGTCAGGGTAGCTCCCTCTATGTCGAGGTTTATACCCTCGGGATGTGTGATATCTACATTCAGGCCGGTTATCTCGTTGATATTCTCAAGTGAGATGGTGAATACGGCCGACGAGCCCGGGATGATCACCTCACGCGCGCCATAGATGATGTCTCTTGTGGCATCGGGTGCAGATGGTTCACCGGGGTTTGAGGGCGAGTAGATGAGATTGGCCGTCAGGGTCACCTGTCGCGAGGGCATGGTGTAGGTGAAGCTGGCCTGTGTGGATACTTCCGCACCGGTATCGTCGGTCCAGTTGACAAATCTCCATCCATTGTTGGGTGAGGCGTATACATTTACTGACTTTCCGCTCTCCACCAGACCGTTGCCGCTATAGCTCACCGAGGCAGATCCCGCGGGGTTGCATTTGAGCGTGAGACGGTGGATGTCGGGGGGTGTCGATGGCTCGCCGGGATTCGACGGGTCGAAGACGAAATGGGCCACATAGTGGTTGGTGCCCTGCTCTACCGTGCATTTGAGCGTGCGTGATTCACCCACCACCTGTCCGTCACGGGTCCAGTTGACAAAGGTGTAGCCGTTATTGGGTGAGGCGTTGAGCTGGCGTGATGCGCCCACCTCATAGCGGCCTGTGCCGCTGACGGTGCCTCCGCCAGCGGGGTCACATTCGGCCGTGAGGCTGGCGTATGCGGGCGGTGTGGAGGGGTCGGCCGGATTGCCGGGACTGAATTTGAACACCGCTGTGTAACGCACATTGGCCATGGGCATGGTCAATACCCATTCCCTTGTGTCGGACACGATGTTGCCGTCGTCGTCTTTCCAGCACTCAAACACGTAGTTTGAGCGTGCCGAGCATGAGAGCGTGAGCTTGGTGCCGGGCCGCACGTCTTTTGATGACGGGCTGGTGGAGCCGCCTTCGGTGGGCGAGGCCACGGTGGTGAGCCGGTAGGTGCCCGGCTCCGGGGGATTGTCGGGATTGAACTGCGCCGTTGCCACCAGGGGTAACAACAGCGTGGCCAACCACATCAATATTTTTATTTTACGATGCATTTTTCTGATGTTTTAGCTGTCTTTACGATATAGAATCCGGCGGGAAGGCTGATGGTCTGCTGTGCGGAGGCCACTACGGATGCTACTTTTGCTCCTGCGGCTGTGTAGATCTCCACGGTGTCGCCGTCGGCGCCTTCGATCATGATGCCGCCGTTCACAGTGGTCACTTTCACATTGCTGTGGCTGGCTGACATGTCGCTGAGCCCTGAGATGGGTATATCGAATATGAGGACGAAGCGGTGGTCGAGGTTGCCTTCGTCATCCACGGTGAAGCTGTAGTGACTGCCGGTGGTGAGGGCTACTTCGCTGCCGGTGAGATTGTCGCGGAGCTTCAGGCCGCAGTCTGTGCGCTCGGCCACGATGGTGTAGGAGCCTGCCGCGGGCACGCTTATGCCTAAGAGGGCCTCGTCGTTGTCGGCCGGCCGCTCGTTGATGGCAAGTTTGTTGCCGTCGGCGTCAATGGTGTATATACTGGCAGTGTCGTCGTTGTCAGCAAAGAATTTTGAAGCGTCGCATGATGGCTCGTAGGCGAGCGATGCGTCTGGGTTTATCACCACTCTGGTGCGGTCGGCGCAGTCACCGCCATGCCACAGGGCGAGGTTGACGAGGCGACGGGTCGTGTCGGTGTTGCCGGGCTTGTTGGTGCGGGGACTCACCTCGGTGGTGAACTGGCGTCCTGTGGCTGCGAATGTCACTGTGCCGTCGATGTCGGGCTGCTGCATGAAGAAGGCCTGGAAGGGCGAGAGCACTACATCGTCGTCGATGAGCGAGTAGGCGATGTATTTACGGTTGGAGTGGTCCCAGACTGTGACGGGACAGCTCAATGAGGTGGCGCGCATGTCGAAATACGACGGACAGGGGTTGCCTATCAGGTTCCAGCCGTTGTCGGCTGCTGAGCTTCCGCACCATGCCTTCACTGCTACGACGCGGTCGGTGTGCGACAGGTATGTGGCTACGGCGCTGCCGCTGGCTTTCATTATGAAGCTGCCGGATTTGTTGGTCTGGAAGATGTAGGCTTTTCCGGCTTCGAGGGTGGCTCCGGCCTCCACGTCTTTCCAGCTGTTGCCTGTGCCGGCTGAGGCGCGGGTCTCACCGTCGTAGTAGCGCACCACAAAGTCACCGCCGTCTGAGTGTGATATATCCGAGAGTTTGATATCGCAGGGCATGCTCAGGAAGTACCAGTAGTTGGGGGTGCAGATTATCTCAAACTGCACTCCGTTGGCTGTGGTATTGGCGCAGGTGTTGATCATCTGGGCGAATTGAAAGTTATTCCACGAACTCATACTGTTGTATATCCTGAGCTGATCAAATGTAGCGGGTGCGGTACCGCCTATTCTGAGTTGTGCACCGCGCAGCAGATCCACCGAGGGGGTGCCATCCATACGGCGGTCGTTGGTGAGGTCGAGGCTGGAATTGATGGCCCAGTAGTCTGATACAACCTCACCTTTGATTTCTCCGAATTTCATCCATTCAGTATCGAGCTTATAGTTGACCACCGAAAATTCGGGCACGATCAGCTCTATCTTAGACAGGTCGCAACCTTCGAAAACATAGGAACCAAGGACTGGCGGAGTAGCCACAGGCACTGTGATTTTTTTAAGGGCGGTGCAATAAGAGAACATAGAAGAATAATAGCTAAATACTCCCGATGGCATTACCACCTCCTTCAAAGAATCACAATGACAAAAAACCTGTCCTGAAGCACCATCATAATTTGCACCCAACTCTTTTAATTGTGTCGGAAGCTTAACTTCTACCAAACCCGAGTATCTGAATGCATCACGATATATTGTTGATAATTGATCCGGGAACAGTATTTTCTTCAATGAAGATGTACTTTCGAAAGCATATCCTCCAATAGATGTTAAGGAAGATGGCAGATTTATATCTGATAACTTACGACATGAATAGAAAGCTCTATGACCAATTGATTTTATATTACCAGATATTGACACTGTCTTTAGCGAGTCGCAATTATTGAAGCAATAGTAACTGATATTTGCATCACTCTTCCAGCTTACATCCTTCAATTTATCACAATTGTAGAAGCAAGATTGACCCACAGATGTAACCGATTCTGGGATCTCGATGCTCTCTATTTTTGTATTCTCGAATGCGTATCCACCGATTTTGTTGACGCCTTGTGGCATCAGGAAAGAGACAAGCGACGTACGATCATTGAATTGGTTATCCGGTATGGATGTCGATTGAGCTTTCGAGAGGTCGAGATTCTCGATATTTGTCATGTTTTTCATTGATGTCCAGTCGGCGTCGTTGAGCGGACCGATTACACGCAGATTCCTTACATCTGAGAGTTTGTCGAAGACATATAGCGCCTCGAATCCCAACGATCCGGGCATCTCAAGTGTGATCTCGGTCCAGTCGATCTGCTCTTCAGACTGCATAGAAGGCGATGCTGTGGCGTTGGCAGCCACCGGATATGTTGCAATCGCAGCAAATGCCAATGCTAAGGTTTTCAGAATAGTTTTCATAAAGGAATTTCAGATTTTTTGATTATTTGATATACAAGTATTGAGCAATGACAATGGATTTGCAACCATCCACTGGAAGGAGGATGTATCAAAATAGGAATATCAACAAAATGTAGGGACATCGCTTTGCGATGTGGCACTGAGTATCATTGTGTTCCTATTACATGCCGAAGGCTACAGTACATGACAATTTTATTGGGTGGTTGATGA
>CAZBWZ010000041.1:0-18369 GCA_964495725.1 uncultured Bacteroides sp. | reverse complement strand
AGAAAGTGTTTTTCCAGAAAATCGCTAATTTTGCACTTGCCAGTTGAGAGTGGGATGTTCACCCAGACGTGGCTTTTTACAACAAGTTTTCTCATGGGCTTTGCACAGATGTGGAGTTTTTTTTATCTTTGCAGAATAGATATTGATATCGAAATAATCGCTTAAGTCAAAATACAATGAAAAAATTTGCTTTATGGGCAGTGTCGGTGTGTACGGGTCTCGCTGTCGCGGGCCAGAGCGTGGTCACCGAGCGCCAATACCTGTCGGGCACCGGTTGTGATGACATGGTAGAATGGGATTTCATGGTCACGGACGGCAATAATTCCGGCAAATGGTCAAAAATCGGAGTCCCGTCATGCTGGGAGCTCCAGGGATTCGGCACATATCAGTACGGTATGAAATTCTACGGCAAGGCCTTCCCCGAAGGCGTGGCCGATGAGAAAGGTATCTACAAATATGAATTCACTCTGCCCGAGGAATGGCGTGGCAAGCAGATAGAGCTGATATTCGATGGCGCCATGACCGACACATACGCCGAGATCAACGGTCGCAAGGCCGGCTCTAAGCACCAGGGCGGATTCAACCGCATCACCTACGATGTGAGCGACCGCGTATTTTTCGGCGATAAGAAGAACCGTCTGGAGGTGACCGTGGCCAAGGAGAGCGAGAACGCCGGCGTGAATCTGGCCGAACGCCGCGCCGACTACTGGAACTTCGGCGGTCTGTGGCGTCCCGTCTTCATGGTGGCCCGTCCGGCCCTTAATCTCAAGCACATAGCTATCGATGCCAAGGCCGATGGCCAATTCACTGCCGACTGCACACTGAGCATGCCCGTCGAAGGCGGCTCCATCACCACCGTGATCACCGATGACAAAGGCCGCAAGGTAGGCGAATCTGTGACCAAGCTGCGTCCGGGTCAGGGCGATGTCAAGGTGATGGTGGACGTGAAGAATCCACGCACCTGGAGCGCCGAAGATCCAGTAAGATACAAGGCCGAATTCATCCTGTCGGCCGCTGACGGCAAGGTGTTGCACAAGGAATATGAGAAATTCGGATTCCGCACCATAGAGGTAAGGGAGAGCGACGGCCTCTATATCAACGGCAAGAAGGTCAACATCCGCGGTGTCAACCGTCACAGCTTCCGACCCGAGAGCGGCCGCACGCTCAGCTACGAGAAGAATCTCGAGGATGTAAACCTCATCAAATCAATGAATATGAACGCCGTGAGGCTCTCGCACTATCCCGCAGACCCCGAATTTTATGACATCTGCGACTCACTGGGCCTATATGTGATGAGCGAACTCACGGGCTGGCACGGCAAGCACGAGACCATCAACGGCCAGAAGCTGGTGAAGGAGATGGTGGAGCGCGATGTCAACCACCCCAGCATCATATGGTGGAGCAACGGCAACGAGGGCGGATGGAACGACGAGCTCAACGGCGAATTCCACAAGTATGACCCCCAGAAGCGTCCCGTGCTGCATCCGCAGGGCAATTTCGGCGGATTCGAGACCATGCACTACCGCTCTTATGGTGAGAGCCAGAACTATATGCGCAAACCCGAGATATTCATGCCCACCGAGTTTCTCCACGGCCTCTACGATGGCGGCCACGGTGCCGGATTGCACGACTACTGGGAGATGATGCGCGCCCATCCCCGCTGTGCCGGCGGATTTCTGTGGGTGCTCGCCGATGAGGGTGTCAAGCGTGTAGATATGGACGGATTCATCGACAACTGCGGCAATTACGGAGCCGACGGTATCGTGGGTCCCCACCACGAGAAAGAGGGCAGCTACTACACGATACAGGAGGTATGGTGCCCGATAATGATCACTAACGAGATTGGCCCCGGATTCGACGGCACTCTCGAAATAGAAAACCGCTACGACTTCACCGATCTCGGTGATTGCAAGCTCACATGGCGCCAGCTCGACATGCCAGCGCCCGGCAGCAACGCCGAGCCCAAGGTGATGTCACAAGGCACGATCAAACTACCGGCGACAGCCCCCGGTGAATCGGCCACTGTCAAGATACCGGCTCCCGCCGCCGGCACTGATGCCCTGGAGCTCACCGTCACCGACAATCACGGCAAGGATCTGTTCACATGGTCGCACAAGGTAGGCGGCGACACAGCCCCTGCCCCCGCCAAAGGCACTGCTCCGCAGATCAAGGAGACTGACAATCAGATCGAAGTGGCGGCTAACGGACGCACATACACCTTCGGCAAGACCGACGGTCTGCTCAAAGGCGTGAATGTATCCGGCCGCAATATCGCCCTGGCCAACGGCCCACGCGTAGTGGTGGCCAAGCGCAGCGACCGCTCTATGGACGGCTTCTACAACCACGATGACAAGGAGGCCGAGAAGAAAAAGACCCAATATACCGAGTTTGATGACGCAGGCCGGCTGAAGAGCATCACCGCCACCGCCGACGGCGATAATGTAGTGGTGAAGGCCGATTACGAGTTGGGCAACCTCGACAACGCCACCTGGACGATCGCTCCCGACGGCACAGCCATCCTCGACTTCACCTACAACTTCAATGGCGTGATCGACCTGATGGGCGTGAAATTCGACTTCCCCGAAGAGCGTGTGACCAGCAAGCGATGGGTGGGCGACGGTCCTTACCGTGTATGGCAGAACCGTCTCCATGGCCCGCAATACGGTCTGTGGGCCAACGACTACAACGATCCCATCCCGGCAGAGAGCTTCACATATCCCGAGTTCAAGGGCTATTTCGCCAACGTAGACTGGATGGATATCAAGACCCAGGACGGCACCATAGGAATCATCAACGAGACTCCCGGCTCATATATCGGTGTCTACGAGCCGCGCGACGGCCGCGATCACATCCTATACGAGCTGCCCAAGACAGGCATTGCCGTGATGGAGGTGATCCCGCCGGTGCGCAACAAGGTAAACACCACCGACCTGGTGGGACCGAGCTCGCAGCCCAAGTGGGTATCCGGTGAGTATAAGGGACGTATCGGCCTGAGATTCGAATAAGCCGACCTGACACTGTATCAAGATTTTAAATTTGTAGGGACATGCCTTTGGCATGTTATAAGAGCAGATTGATACTTAGTGATACATCGCAAAGCGATGTCCCTACATATTGTTGAATTTCCTATTTTGATACACCCTCCCATAAAAAAATTGGATCCTTAAAACCCATGAAATGAAGAAAAGAAACAGGATACTGGCGGCAGTGGCGGCAGCGACGCTTACCGTGTCGGCTGCTACGCCACTGGGCGATATGTTCGCCAGTCCAGGAGAGGAGGCCGCTCCGTGGTCGTTCTGGTACTGGATGTACGGTGCGGTGAGCGAGGAAGGCATAAAGGCCGATCTCGAAGCCATGAAGGATATAGGCCTCGGCGGTACATACCTGATGCCGATAAAGACAGTGGAGGGAGCGCCCCAATATGCCGGCAAGGCTCCGCAGCTGTCTCCCGAATGGTGGCGTCTGGTAGGCCGCAGCCTGGAGATCGCCGATAGCCTCGGGCTTAAACTCGGCATGCACATCTGCGATGGCTTCGCGCTGGCCGGGGGTCCGTGGATCACGCCCGAAGAGTCGATGCAGAAGGTAGTATCAGCCGATACCCTGCTCAGCGGCGGAGCTCTGTCAGATGTCATTCTGCCCACCCCCGAAATCAATGAGAACTACTACCGTGACATAGCCGTATACGCAATGCCCGTAAAGGCGCGGCCCATCACCGCCACCCCGGTAGTGAGCTGCGGCGATGTCAACCCCGGCGCCCCGGAGGGCAAAGGCGTGAACATCGACGCCAAAGGGGTGATTCGCTCACAGGTGCCGTGCTGGATACAGTATGAGTACCCGTCGCCCGTGACAGTGCGCAGTGTCACCATCAAGCTCAACGGCAACAATTATCAGGCTCTGCGTCTCAATGTCAAGGCAAGCGATGACGGAGTAGATTTCCGTGAGGTCAAGCAGCTCGTGCCCCCGCGTCACGGGTGGCAGAACACCGATGAGGACAATACATTCTCGCTCCCCGCCACACCAGCCCGCTACTTCCGCTTCTACTGGACGCCGGCGGGCAGCGAACCCGGCAGCGAGGATCTCGATGCCGCCAAATGGAAGCCCAATCTCAAGGTGGCGGCCATAGAGCTCAACAGCGCTCCGGCAATCAATGCCTGGGAGGGCAAATCGGGGCGTGTATGGCGTGTGGCACAGGCCACGACCGCAGCCGAGGCTCCCGACTCTATGTGTGTGCAGGTCGATGAGGTCATTGACCTGACACCATACGTGAAGGAGGGTGTCCTCACAGCCACATTGCCCGAAGGCGACTGGCGCATACTGCGCGTAGGCCATACATCTACCGGACACACCAATGCGACAGGTGGAGCCGGACGCGGTCTGGAGTGCGACAAATTCAGTCGCGAGGCCGTGGGCAAGCAGTTTGACAATTGGTTTGGCCGTGTGTTTGCCGAGACAGGCGACAGCGTGGCACGCCGCGTGCTGAAAAACATGCACGTGGACAGCTGGGAATGCGGCAGCCAGAACTGGAGCGACAATTTCGCCGCCGAATTCAAAAGCCGCCACGGCTATGACCTGATGCCCTACCTGCCCCTGATGGCCGGTGTGCCGATAACCGATGCTGCGACATCGGAGCGTGTGCTCCGCGATATACGCGCCACACAGGCCGAACTCGTGGTAGACGTATTCTACGACGTTCTCGCCGGCAAGGCCCGCGAATACGATTGTGTATTCTCGGCCGAGTGCGTGTCTCCCACCATGGTGAGCGACGGTATGCTGCATTATCAGAAGGTGGATCTGCCCATGGGCGAATTCTGGCTTGACAGCCCCACCCACGACAAACCCAACGATATGCTCGACGCGATACACGGAGCGCATATCTACGGCAAGAATATCGTGCAGGCCGAGGGATTCACCGAGCTGCGCGGCACCTGGGACGAGACCCCGGCTTACATCAAGCCGCTGCTTGACCGCAATTACGCCCTCGGTATCAACCGCATATTCTATCATGTAAACGCCCATAACCCATGGCTCGACCGCAAGCCGGGCATGACACTCGACGGCATAGGCCTCTTCTTCCAGCGCGACAACACATGGTATGCCGACGGCGGCAAGGGGCTCACCGACTATATGCGGCGTGCGCAGACCCTGTTGCAGTACGGACACCCGGTGGTGGATATCGCCGTATTCACCGGCGAGGAGCTGCCCCGACGGGCCGTGTTGCCCGACCGTCTGGTGTCTTCGTTGCCTGGTGTCTTCGGAGAGGAGAGAGTGGAGAGCGAACGTGTACGAATGGCCAACGAGGGTCAGCCTCTGCGTGTCAAGCCCGTGGGCGTGACCCATTCGGCCAATATGGCCGACCCTGAGGCGTGGATCAACCCGCTGCGCGGATACGCCTACGACTCGATGAACAAGGACGCCCTGCTGCGTCTGGCCACTGCCCGCGACGCACGTGTGACGCTGCCCGGAGGCGCATCATACGGCGTGCTCGTGCTACCGCTCGCAAGCCAGCTCATGCCCGATACGGTGCTGAGCCCCGAGGTTCGCTCCAAGGTGGCAGAGCTCCGCGATGCCGGAGTGGTGATACCGCAGCTGCCATACACCGCTGATGACTTCTCAGCTTACGGTATAGAGCGCGATGTAGTGGTGCCGGCTGACGTGGCTTGGACCCACCGCCGCAACGATGATGATAATGTAGATGTCTATTTCATATCTAACCAGACCGACTCGCCGCGCGGGTTTGACGCATCATTCCGTGTATCGGGCCGCGTGCCCGAGCTATGGGATGCCGCGACCGGTGAGATTGACCGCCACCTCGACTGGACATCAGCCTCAGGACGTACCGACGTGAAGATGCAGCTCGCGCCGGCTCAATCGGCGTTCATCGTCTTTGCCGAGCCCACGTCGGCCGCATCCGGGAAGTCACCTGTGCGGGATGCCGTGACCGAACCTTTGCGCACATCATCATGGCAGGTGAGGTTTGAGACCACAGGGCGCACCGTCGATACCGACACCCTCTTCGACTGGTCGGCACACAAGGATAATGATATCAAGTATTATTCCGGCACGGCCACCTACACCACTACCTTCAAGGCTCCCAAGGCCGGAAAAGGCACCAAGGTGATGCTTACGCTACCCGGGCTGCACGATGTAGCCACAGTGAGAGTCAACGGTATAGACTGCGGGGTGGTGTGGACCGCCCCCTACGAGGTGGATATAACAAAAGCCGTGAAGAAAGGCGACAACACACTGAGCATCGACGTGACCAACACCTGGGCCAACGCCCTGCTCGGAGCCGACAACGGCACACCGCCATTCGACGGCATCTTCACCAACGGCAAATACCGCCGAGCCTCCACCACCCTCCTGCCCGCCGGCCTCCTCTCCACCCCGGCCCTGCGCCTCATCACCACCAAGTAATCCTTATCCTTACAAACATCTGACGGGGCTTATCTCACAATGGAGGCAAGCCCCGTCAGTCTATAAAGCATTATCACAAAAAAATATTTACAAAGGCTCCATGCAATTGTGCCGGGAAGGGGTGGTGCGCAAAAACAAGGGTTGGAGCGTATTTGTCGGCATTGAATCAACTTTTTCTATAACATTGTGGACGCAATTGAAAACAAATTAGTAAATTTGTAGACTCACAAAAAAACCTTAGAACTGATAAGATGAAAATAAACAGGATCATAGAGGGCGCCGGACGCGCCACTTTTATGGCAACGCTCATGGCTTTGGGCCTCACTGCCGGGGCCGAGGTGAAGATGCCGGCATTTTTCTCTGACAATATGGTGGTACAGCGCGACACCCAGGGCAAGCTCTGGGGTGAGGCGACCTCGGGCGCTAAAGTGACCGTATCACCCTCATGGACAACAGACAGCTACACCGCCAAATGCGACAAGGACGGACACTGGAATATCACCTTCCCCACCCCGGCGGCCGGTGGGCCGTATGAGATCACGGTAAGCGACGGCACACCCGTCACTCTCGCCAACGTGATGGTAGGCGAGGTGTGGATATGCTCGGGCCAGAGCAACATGGAGATGCCCATGAAGGGCTTCAAGAACCAGCCCGTCGACGGCGCGAATATCGCCACGATGGAGAGCACCAATCCCGATCTGCGCCTGTTCACCGTAAAGCGCAAGTCATCGGCTACACCCCAGACCGATGTCACGGGCAGCTGGCACGAGGCGTGTCCGGAGTCGGTGAGGGAATTCAGCGCCACAGCCTACTTCTTCGGCCGCCGCATACAGCAGCTCTTGGGCGTGCCCGTAGGCCTCATCGTCACCGCATGGGGCGGATCGGCCTGCGAAGCCTGGATGAGCGACGAGATGCTCGCAGCCTTCCCCGAGGCCGCCGCCCGCATACCTGCCACAGATGACGACATCCCGTCGAAAAACCGCACACCCAGCGTACTATTCAAGGGTATGCTGAATCCATTTATCGGACTGCCCGTACAAGGCGTCATCTGGTATCAGGGCGAAGACAACTGGAACCGCGCCCACAGCTATGCCGATATGTTCTCGACAATGATCAAGGGATGGCGCAACCTCTGGGGACAGGGTGATTTCCCCTTCTACTACTGCCAGATAGCTCCCTACGATTATTCCATCATCACACAGCCCGGCGAGATAATCTACAACACAGCCTATCTGCGCGAGGCACAATCAAAAGTTGAGAATATGGTGCCAAATACCGGCATGGCCGTGCTCATGGACGCCGGATTCATCGAGGGCATACACCCGTCCAACAAGCAGGCCGCCGGCGACCGCCTGGCCATGCTCGCCCTGGGCAAGACCTACGGAGTTAAGGGCATTGGATGCGAGAGCCCTGTATACAGCGGCATGGAGGTGAAGGGCGACACTGTAGTCGTGAGCTTCGACCGCGACAAGGAGTGGATATGCGGCAACCACAGCTTTGAATCACAGCAGTTTGAGCTTGCCGGAGAGGATCAGGTATTTCATCCGGCCAAGGCCTGGATCTCACGCAGCAAGGTGATGGTGAAGAGCGACGAGGTGCCCCGCCCCGTGGCCGTGAGATACGCCTTCAGCAACACATCTGTCGGCGACCTCTTCAGCACCGACGGACTGCCCGTGTCATCATTCCGCAGCGATGACTGGCCTGATCCGCAGGAAATAAAACAATAAGCCGGGATGAATACAAGATTGATGCGGAGATATGCCGCCGCCCTTGCCGTGACTCTCGCTGCCACATCGATGCGAGCCGCGATGCCCGCTGATTATGTCTGGTCGTCACCGAGCCACAACTCATCGGAATCAATGCCAGTGGGCGGCGGTGATATCGGCCTTAATGTATGGGCCGAACCGGGAGGCGATGTTGTGTTTTACATCAACCGCAGCGGGGCCTACGACGAGCACGGCACCCTGCTCAAGCAGGGCCGTGTACGGCTGCATATCCCCGGTGATACGACAGCCGCATTCGAGCAGAGGCTGCATCTCGACGAGGGATATTGCACGATTGATATCAACGGGTCGAAGGTGACACTGTGGACTGATGTACACCGGCCCGTGGTGCATGTAGAGGTGGAGAGCAAAAAGCCCACATCACCGACATTGACCTACGAGAACTGGCGCTATGCCCACCGTCCGTTCAGCAAGGGCGAAGGCCGTCAGAACTCCTGGAAATGGTCATCGCCCAAGGGACTTGTGACCACACGCGACTCCATAATCGCATCTCCCAAGGAGATTACTTTTTTCCATGCCAATCCGGGAGAGACAGTATTCGACATCACCGTGGCCCGCGAAGGTCTCGACTCCGTGAAAAGCCGACTATGGAATCCGCTCGAGAATCTTGTGTCAGGCGGACGTCTCGCCGGCGGCAACCTGAGATTCACAGGCACGACCGACAGCATAATAGACGGCACCGACTACCGGGGATGGACGTATGAGAGTGCCAAACCCTCCCGCCGCCACCACTACACGATCACACTCGACCACCGTCAGACCACCGACATAAGCAACTTCATTTCAGCACTCGACAGCATAGACGCGTCGGTCAACCCCTCCGCCGACCGCAAGGCGTCTCGACAGTGGTGGCGCGACTACTGGCAGCGCAGCCACATCACCGCCCCGCTCTCAGCCGACACTGCCACGGCGCGCATGGCCCGCAACTACACCCTCTTCAGATACATGCTGGGCTGCAACGCCTACGGCCAACAGCCCACAAAATTCAACGGCGGCCTGTTTACATTCGACCCTCATCACGTGAAGGCCGACCAGATATTCACACCCGACTACCGCAACTGGGGCGGCGCCACTATGACAGCCCAGAACCAGCGTCTGGTGTACTGGCCGATGCTCAAGAGCGGAGATTTCGACATGATGACCCCGCAATTTGACTTCTACAACGACATGCTCGGCAACGCCCGTCTGCGCTCACAGACATACTGGGGCCATGACGGAGCCTGCTTTGCCGAACAGACCGAGGTATTCGGATTGCCCAACATGATGGAATACGGCACCAAGCGCCCGGCCTGGAGCGACCCGGGCGTGGAGTATAACGCGTGGCTTGAATATGAGTGGGATACAGTGCTGGAGTTCTGCCAGATGATGCTGGAGAGCGCACGCTATGCCGGAACTGACATATCGGCCTACCGCGACCTGATAGGCCAGAGCCTGATATTCTTTGACGAACATTACCGCTATCTTGCATCGCGGCGCGGGCGCAAGGATCTCGACGGCGAAGGCAAGCTCATCCTGTTTCCGGGCTCGGCATGCGAGACCTACAAGATGACCAACAACGCATCATCCACAGTGGCCGCCCTCAGGCGCGTGACACAAAGCTACATCGACTACCTGCACCAGCAGGGCGACACGGCCACATCACGCTACACAGCCCTGCTGTCAAGGATACCAGACATACCCACGCGCACCGTTGACGGCCTCGAGATGATAGCGCCGGCCAAGACATGGGAGCGCATCAACAATGTGGAGACCCCGCAGCTTTATCCCGTATGGCCCTGGCAATTCTACGGCATATCCGCCGACAACGCCGATTCTCTGCAGGTGGCGCTCAATACCTATCACCATGATGCGGACGCATTGAAATTCCGTTCGCCCGTGGGCTGGAAACAGGATAATATCTGGGCCGCCAACCTCGGCCTCGCCAATGAGGCCTACGCCCTCAACTCAGCCAAGCTTGCCGACGGCAGCCACCGCTTCCCGGCCTTCTTCGGTCCGGGCTTCGACTGGACTCCCGACCACAACTGGGGCGGCAGCGGCATGATCGGCTTACAGGACATGCTGTTGCAGACATCGCCCGACAACAATAAGATATACATATTCCCGGCATGGCCGGTCGACCGCGACATCAGCTTCAAGCTCCACGCCCCGGGTGCCACTACCGTAGAGGCCACCGTCCGAGACGGACATATCACCGACCTCTCGGTGAATCCGCCCTCGCGATATGTCGATATAGTGGTGCCGGAGGGATATATCCTTAATGACGAAATAATCAAATTGCTTAATACCAAATGAAAAGAAATCTTACATTAGTAATGATAATGCTGCTGGCTGTGATGCCTGGCCTGAGAGCCGAGAGCGTCACCCCGCAGGAGATTTCCGTAGCCGGCTTTTTCCCCCTGGCCGACTCCGGCAGGGAGGTCTTTGACTTCAACAACGGCTGGCGATTTCACCTTGGTGACGCCCCCGGCGCTGAAGCCACTGCTTACAATGACTCCACGTGGGAAGTAGTGTCGACACCCCACAGCGTGAAACTCGTGCCGGCCGAGGCAAGCGGCAACCGTAACTACCAGGGCGTGGCATGGTATCGCAAGCATTTCACGATGCCGGCCTCGACCGACGGCAAGGACGTGAGCCTGCATTCCGAGGCCGTGATGGGCAAGCAGAAATTCTATGTCAACGGCCGCGAGGTCAAGGAGCATCTGGGCGGATACCTGCCTGTCACCATCAATCTCACCGAGGCCGGTGTGAAGCCCGGCGAGGAATGTGTGGTGGCCGTGATGACCGACAACAGCGATGACAAGTCATTTCCTCCGGGCAAGCCCCAGCATACACTCGACTTCGCCTATCACGGCGGCATATACCGCGATGTCTGGATGATAGCCAAGAATCCGGTGGCTGTCACAGACCCCATCGAGGCCGGAAAGGTGGCCGGAGGCGGTGTGTTTGTGCATTGCTCTGACATCTCAGCCAAGTCAGCCAAAGTCAATATCGAGACCGATGTGGCCAACTCCGGTGGAAAGAAAGTCAAGGCCTCGGTGGAGAACACGCTTATCGACCCGCAGGGCCGCAAGGTAGGCCAGGCCAGCACGACCGTGTATCTCGCACCCGGGGCAAGCAGCCCTTTGAGCCAGACTATCAAGGTCACAGACCCGGAGCTGTGGTCGCCCGAGACTCCGGGTCTCTACCGCGTGGAGACCCGTGTCAAGGTGGACGGCAACGTGGTGGACGGCGGTGTCACCCGCTTAGGAATCCGCTCTTTCGCCTTCGACCCCGACAAAGGCTTTATCCTCAACGGCGAGCCTTACGGCAAGCTTGTGGGTGCCAACCGTCATCAGGACTTCGCCTACGTGGGTAATGCGCTACCCAACTCACAGCAGTGGCGCGATGCCAAGCGTCTGCGCGATGCCGGATGCCGCATCATCCGCGTGGCCCATTATCCACAGGATCCGTCATTTATGGATGCTTGTGATGAGTTGGGTCTGTTTGTCATCGTGGCCACACCCGGCTGGCAATTCTGGAACAAGAATCCGGAGTTTGCCGAGCGTGTCCACGACAACACACGCAACATCATACGCCGCGACCGCAACCACCCGTCAGTGCTGATGTGGGAGCCAATCCTCAACGAGACCCGTTACCCCGAGGATTTCGCTCTCGAAGCCCTCAGGATCACACGCGACGAGTATCCCTACGAAGGACGCCCGCTGGCTGCCGCCGATGAGCACTCGGCCGGTGTGAGGGAGAATTATGATGTGGTGTATGGCTGGCCCGGCGACGAGATGAAGCCCGATGCCCCTGCCCAGACCATATTTACACGCGAATGGGGCGAGAATGTCGACGACTGGTATGCCCACAACAATAACAACCGCGCCTCGCGCAGCTGGGGCGAAGAACCGATGAAGGTGCAGGCGCTGTCGCTGGCCGAGACTTACGATGGCCTGTATGCCACGGGCGACAAGTTTATCGGTGGCGCACAGTGGCACCCGTTCGATCACCAGCGCGGCTATCACCCCGATCCTTACTGGGGCGGTATCTACGATGCTTTCCGCCAGCCCAAATATGCCTACTATATGTTCCGCAGCCAGACACCGGCATCGTTGCAGCATCCGGTGGCCGAATCGGGCCCGATGGTGTATATCATGCACGAGATGACACAGTTTTCTGACGACGATGTCGTGGTGTTCAGCAACTGCGACTCGGTGCGCCTGTCGATATACAATGGTGAGAAGTCGTGGACTCTGCCCGTCAAGCACGAGGCCGGACACATGCCATCGGCTCCCGTGGTGTTTGAGGATGTATGGGATTTCTGGGAGGCCCGCGACCACAGCTACAAGCAGAAGGATTGGCAGAGCGTTAACATGGTGGCCGAGGGTATCATCAACGGTGAGGTGGTGGTCACCGACCGCCGCATGCCGTCGCGCCGCTCCACCAAGCTGCGTCTATACACCGACTATGACGGCAAACCCCTGGTGGCCGATGGATCCGACTTCATTGTCGTAGTGGCCGAGGTGACCGATGACAGCGGCAATGTGCGCCGTCTGGCCAAAGAGAATATCGTATTCACAGTAGAGGGCGAGGGCGAGATTATCGGCGATGCATCGATCAACGCCAATCCCCGAGCTGTCGAGTGGGGATCGGCACCTGTGCTGATCCGCTCAACCCGCACTCCCGGCAAGATCAAGGTCAAGGCCGAGATACAGTTCCCGGGCACCCACGCCCCCACCCCGGCGGAGATAGAGATCGAGAGCGTACCGGCGGCGCTGACACCGGTCTACACCGACGAGCGCAAGCCCGGTCTCTCCTCATCAGCGTCTGCCGCCCGCAGCACCTCCACCGTGCTCACCGAGGATGAGCGCCGCCGCCTCCTCGAAGAGGTGGATCGCCAGCAGCAGGAATTCGGCATCCAGAAATAATATTATTTAAAAGAAACACAGGTCGGGAGCGGTATATGTCGCTTCGCCCTGTGTTTTTTTTATACCTCAAACAATATAATACTGATGATATGTTAAAATCTATCTCTATTTTACTCTTCCTGATATATGGATTGCCTATCATCACGTATGGGAGTCCGAACAGGATTCAAGTAGGTACCGCACCCTTATCTGTGACAATTGTTGGCGCAGACTCGATCGATCTGTCACAGACCTCGATTATTGTAGAGACATCACCTCTATTTAATGATCTGATGGACAACAGATCATTTGTAATGAAACGGGATAATAATGTATTCTCTCTTGATGTGCCGGTAGAATTGGAAGATGAGATTGTGGGATTGAAGGTGGAGAGCGATCGCTCAGGCTTCGGAGGAATAGTGACAATAAGCCAGCGCAAGCCTACCGATATCCGGTATACATTAAGATCAGGCTCGGACTATCCTGTACTTGAAACCGATAACTCTGATGACCTCTCTAAAGATCAATGGGGTCGCCTCAACAAAGCCTTACTCAACTTTTATTCCTCAGAGGACATTGTCCCGGATTCTCTCTATCGTTCATGGGAAGAAGTGAGAGAATACGAAAACAATATCATGTTCCCCAAGATGCTCCATGATGCGTTTGAATGTGACAGCATACCGCAATGGGTACCGGATTGGTTTCTCAACAGTCTGAAATGCAGGTTTGCATCAACTCAGTCTATCCCATATGTCAAGTCTGCTGAAGCCATGAATGGATTAACAGTGGACGAGCCTCCGATGGAGTCATACTCATTTCTCAATAGTATCTCCTATACTCCGGATTTTCTAATGCGTCTGCCTTACACCGGATTGAAATCATTTCTTTATGCGCTGCTTCGTTTTCCTGATGGCGGATTTGACAAGATAGGAGATACACCCGTTGATAATTGGCAAGAATACGCACGTCAAAAATTACTTCCTGCCATCAGTAAACCCAGCCCGTTGTTGCTCGATCTAATGGCAGCGATGTCGTATGTGGAGCAAGTCGACATCAGGCGGATTCCGCTCAACAATACTCAGATCGACAATATTAAAAACGGACTTGACAACGGACTCGTAACTATCTTGCTTGACAAGAATGACCGTCTCGCACTTTCAATTAGCAAAGAATCCGAGCTTTTGGATCTGAGTGAAATCCCGTTTGATCTCCGTGAGTATATTGATACAAATTTTCCCGGACAACCAATCATATTGGACACATGGAACACATGGTGCGCACCATGCATGGAAGCCTTAGGTAAGGTCAAACGTCTTAGTCAAGAAGTTGATACATCAGACATAATTTTCTTATATATAAGCAGTGAGAGCTCTCCACTGGAAAAATGGAAGAGCATTGCAACAGATATTGGCGGTATACAGATACGGGTAAGTGAATCTGACTTCAAGGCAATTGGCCAACAATATGAACTCACAGCACTCCCTTCCTACATCATTTTCAACAAAGAGCATATTGCTGTAGGCACTCATATAGGAATCCCAACCAAAAGCGATTTCGACAACTGGTTACTCATCTCATCAAAATAAGAATCTCCGTTTGCATAAAGAATCCGTATGATAATGAGTAAGTATATAATAGCACTCGTTACATGCATGTCTGTGATCGCATGTACTACTGCCATTGACCTTACACCTGTCGATGACGATCATACATTATCACAAGTGTATGATGACAACATGATTATACCTCTTAATGAAGTAGATCAACAGCCCATGTTCCAGGGTGGAGAAGCTGGATTATACCTCTGGCTCTATTCTAATCTGAGAGCACCGTCACCGGAAGAAAACAGTGTATGGAGAGTTGCCGTGCAGTTCATCATAGATCGGGACGGTTCTATCAAGAATATTGAAGCAGTACGTGGTAAAGACTCGGCACTCGCCAAAGAATTAATGAGACTCGTGTCGATGATGCCCCAATGGATACCGGCACAGAAAAACGGCTCCCCTGTATGCGTAAAATATGTCCTACCCATTGACGTACACCCTTCCTATTAACCTGAACCGATAAATAGTGAGTCACTTGTTACAATCGTCTTTAATCCGGCCTAAGGATATGATAAATCTGTCTAATAGGAGAAATACCTGGTCCAACGGGAAGTAAGTCAGAAAAAAATGTTATATTTGCAACAATACTTATTACGGGTAAGATTATGGAAAAGGAAGTGAAGAATGATGAGAAGAGGCATTACGTGTGGTTTGACTGGGCGGTGAAGCACATGCTCCGCGACAAGGCCAACTTTGAGATCCTTGAGGGATTCATCAAGGTCATCACCGGCAAGGACATGACCATACTGGAGATACTTGAGAGCGAGGGCAACCAGTCGAGCTCTCTGGCTAAGTTCAACAGGGTCGACATCAAGGCCAGGAACGAAGACGGTGAGATAGTGATCATCGAGGTGCAGAACATCAGGGAGCTGGATTTTATCGAGCGCATACTCTTCGGGGTGGCCAATGCGGTCACCGAGCAGATAAGCCTTGGCTCCCCGTACTCGGCGATACATAAAGTGTACTCCATCAGCATAGTCTATTTCGATCTCGGCTCAGGCGATGACTATGTCTACCGGGGCCAGACCGAGCTACGCGGCATACACACGGGCACTAAGCTGCTGATCAACGACAAGGAGAAGCGGGCCATAGAGGGCAAGTCCGCGGATGAGGTATTCCCTGAATACTTCATCGTCAGGGTTGAGAAGTTCAATCCCGGCAATCTGTCGCCAAACTATCTGGAGCAGTGGATGGACTACCTCAAGACAGGCATGATACGGAGTGAGTACGACGCCCCCGGTCTGTCCAGGGCGAGGGAGACCCTGATCTATGACAATATGACACCGGCCGAAAAGAAGGAATATCGCGAGCACCTCGACGATGTACGCAACCGCCAGAATGCCCTCGACGACAGCCGCGCCGAGGGATGGGCCGAAGGCCTGGAACAGGGCAGAGCCGAGGGTCTGGAGGAAGGTCTGGCCAAGGGACTGGCTGAAGGACTGGAAAGGATGAGGGAAGCTGCACGGAATTTGCTGAAAAGCGGAGTCGATATCAAGATTATAACCCAATCCACCGGCCTCACTGAAAAAGAGATACGCTGCCTCGAGTAACGTATAGAATACTAAAATATATTTGTCTAAACATTAAAAAGTTGATTCTTTTTTGAGTCCACTTCCTGAAGAGCCCGTAGAAGGTAGAGTAATGAGTAAATATATTAGCACTTGTATGTCTGTCATCAGTTGCATGACAACCCTTGGCCTTACCAATTCAGGCACACCTGTCAATGACGAACAGACGCTGTCAAGAGCGCAGACCGACACCATGATCATGCATCTCGCAGCGAGGGAACCGCACCCTGAATCTATAGACTACATCCATGCAGTAAACTCCTGGCTATCGTCTAATCATAGAGCACCGTCACCCAAACCAGACAGTATCAGGTATATGTCGGTGCAGTACACCTTCGACCGCAATGGCTATATCAAGAATGTCGAAGTTGCAGGTGATAAAGACACTACATTCTCCAAGGAAACTGGTACACGTGATTCGACCTTACTTCAACATAGCCCGGCACAAAAGAACTGCTCTACCATCACCGTACAATATACCCTCCCCTCCCAGTAACCTAACTACCCCAAAAGTGATCATTCTCTCAGTTGGGAGTATAGCCATAATCCCCAACTGAGATTACTCTGCTCAGAAATCGGCATTAATAATTTTATTAGCCAAATTTTTCATATTGGATAGTAGCAACCCCCTCATCATGAATAATTTTATTTCAAAAATATATAGGCCATTTATAATAGCACAATATTCTCTTTTCTCAAAAAGTAATAAAGGAGGGAAAAAAGTATTTCCAGTGAATGATGTATATGAGATGATATCCTTCTCCAATGTCACTGCACCTGTGTGGAGTGAAGTAACGATTATCTTGCTACTCTCAAATATCATTAATATTCCATACTATAAGCGTCTTCTTTTGATAGGTTTTTGTGTGTGTATCAATTATGCTATATCAAAAATCATGATAAGCCGATTAAAAAAGCAGGATTATATCAACGGTACTTTAATTGATTATAATAATCAGTCAATTGGCGCCAGATATTGGGGTTACACTAAGAGTTTATCTGTGTTGTCCGCGTATGTTATGATTCCATATTTGCCGATTATAACCTATTTCATTTTGCAATGAAGTCATTTATATGATTACCGCTGGCACGATATGATTCTGCGATCCATCTGCTTAAAACCACTCTACATACTGAATCAGTTTCCACATTGAGTGAATGACGATAAATGCATCGGCATCCGACGTAGCGAAATTAATTACAAAAAAAGTATCGCATGAAAGATAAATTTGAAAGAATAGGTAAACTTTTCGCGCAGAGAAGAGGTATGCTCGGAATGACTCAAGCAGATGTCGGAGAAAGAATCGGTGTGGGTCGTGCTACCATATCCAAAATCGAAAGTGGAAAGGGATTGACTTTTGATACCATCAGCCGGGTAGCAGATGCGCTTGACGCTGAGGTTACAGTCGCTCTCTCTCCCAAAGTCACCCATGGCAAAAATGTGGTAGAATATATAGTCACTGCAATCGGTGAATTTGCAAAAAAGCATTTGCTTACAGCAAAAGAAGCATCTAATTACCTACTGCGTTTCAAAGGTATCGATTTTCTTGAGCAGTGTTATCCTGCAGAGCATACATTGTCAGTAACTGACTGGGTGGATGATCTCACGGCAATCTGCAAACGTAACGGAGGAGGAATCGGATGAAGGTATCTTTCCACCTTTTCCAGGATGGCTACATCATAATATCCGAATTGGTGCGACGCTTGGAATATAAAGAGCTGAGCACCCAGTATTTCTTTCACAATACAAAAGCCATAAGCTATTTAACCCGTGTATTATGACAAAAGAGAAAAATTTCCGATTTCTTCTTGATGCGATATCTACAGATATAATCGGATGGTTGATGAGAGACAACGACCTTTCGATCAGTGAGGCTATCTCAACGTGGTATAACTCCGAGACCTTTGAAAAGGTGTCAGAGCCGGATACAGGGATGTATGTCGAGAGCCCGGCCTACAATTATGATTTCCTGAAGCGGGAGCTGCGGTACGGTAAATTCCAGGGATAGTATCCTCAGTAGCACCCGGGCGCACAACGGATGTCGTGCGCCCGGATGAGGGAGCGGTAAACGGGGTTCGAACCCGCGACCCTCAGCTTGGGAAGCTGATG
>CAZBWZ010000040.1:0-18465 GCA_964495725.1 uncultured Bacteroides sp. | reverse complement strand
AGTTCTCGAGATTAAGGGCATCTTGCTCGGTGGGGACGACGATATACGACATATCATCGATGGCGCGCACGAGCAGATTGGTTCGCCGCGAGTCATGGTGGCGGTTGAAGTATGACGACACCCGGCGTTTGAGATTGACGGCCTTGCCTACATAGATGACGGTGCCGTTCTTGTCGTAGTATGTATACACGCCGGGGGTCTCGGGCAGCACCGAGATCTTCTGTTTCAGCTGAGGGGATTTTTCGTGTATTGCCATAGTAAGGATAAGTGTTATTGATACGACAGAACTATTTTGATACAAATTAATTACAAAAGTATCACACGCGAAAACGAAAAGAAACACGCAAAAACCCGAGGCCTTGGCCTCGAATAAAGTTTTTGCGGGCTTTTGCGCGTTTTCGCGTATGTACTTGATAATGCCAGGCGTGCATCGATGGCGAGAATAGCACACGCGAAAACGAAAAGAAACAAGCAAAAACCAGAGGCCTTGACCTCGAATAAAGTTTTTGCGGGCTTTTGCGCGTTTTTGCGTGTGCACTCGATAACGCCAGACGTGCATCGATGGCGAGAATAGCACACGCGAAAACGAAAAGAAACAAGCAAAAACCGTGGCCACGGCCTCGAATAAAGTTTTTGCGGGCTTTTGCGCGTTTTCGCGTGTGCACTTGATAACGCCAGGCGTGCATCGATGGCGAGAATAGCACACGCGAAAACAGAAAAGAAACACGCAAAAACCGAGGCCACGGCCTCGAATAAAGTTTCTGTGGTTTTCCACGTGCGGGGCGGTGTCGCCCTACCCTTTTCAGTATACGATCAGGGAGTCTACCTCGACATCGGCGGGCAGCACGCTGCGGCCATTGAGAGCCGAGAGCTCGATGATGAAGTTGATGTAGATTTTCTTCGGATCCATCGATTTCACGAGGTCGTAGACAGCGCGCATCGTGCCGCCGGTGGCGAGCACGTCATCGTGTATCACTACGACATCGTCGGGTGTGATGGCATCCTTGTGCATCTCGATAACATCCACTCCGTATTCTTTCTTATATTCGGCGCGCACGACATCGGCAGGGAGTTTGCCGGGCTTGCGTGCGGGCACGAATCCGGCACCAAGCTCAAAGGCGGCGATCGATCCGCCGATAAATCCGCGCGACTCCACGCCCACTACCTTGGTCACGCCCTTGCCTTCGTACAGGCTGGCTATGCCTGTGCCTATGCGGCGCAATGCGTCTGCGTCCTTAAATGCGGTGGTGAGGTCTTTAAACAGAATTCCCTTGGCGGGAAAGTCGGCTACGTCTCTTACTTTAGATTTGATATAGTCCATGGTTGATATTTGATGGTTTCTTGTTTTTGTATTTGCTTGATTCAGTTTTTGATAGCCTTAAATTGTTTCACGTGGAACATTAGATTTATCTTCCCATCAACAGCAGGAGGATATTGATGTCAGCCGGAGACACACCAGGTATTCTCGATGCCTGGGCGATAGTCACGGGCCGGATGCGGTCGAGCTTGATGCGCGCCTCGGTGGAGAGCGACTCCATAGCGAGGTAGTCAAACCTGCCCTCTATTCTGATATCCTCAAGGCGATGCATCTTCTCGGCCGCTAGTTTCTCACGGTCGATATAACCCTGGTATTTCAGCAATATCTCCGCTGCCTCGATGATCTCCTCCCTGCGGTCGGCAGGAAACGATTCGGTGAGCTGGTGAAGACGCGGCAGTGCATCGATAAAGTCAGCGAAGGATATACCCGGGCGGGTGATGATGTCGGCGAGGCGCATACTCTGACGCAGGGGTGCCGACTCGTGTGCGGTGAGAATGGGATCGGCTTCGGATGCCCTGACCGTAAGGTTGCGCGCCAAGTCGATGAGACGGTCGCGCATTTCTTTCTTCTCAATCATCAGGGCATAGCGCCGGTCGTCGGCAAGCCCGATGCGGTGGCCTATGGGTGTAAGCCGCATGTCGGCATTGTCCTGCCTCAGGAGTATGCGGTATTCGGCACGCGAGGTAAACATACGGTATGGTTCGTCTACACCCTTGGTCACGAGGTCGTCGATAAGCACTCCGATATATGACACGTCACGCGACAGCACCAAAGGGTCTTTGCCCAATACAGAGAGGGCGGCGTTTGCTCCGGCCACAAGCCCCTGCCCTGCCGCCTCCTCATATCCGGTGGTGCCGTTGATCTGACCCGCGAAATACAGGCCTGACACGAGTTTGGTCTCAAGTGTGTGATGCAGCTGCGTGGGGTCGAAAAAGTCGTATTCAATCGCGTAACCGGGCCGGAAAAACTGTGCGTCGGCAAGCGCCGGCACAGTGTGGAGGGCCGCGAACTGTATATGCATCGGCAACGATGATGAGAAGCCGTTGAGGTAATATTCGTTGGAGTCCTCACCCTCGGGCTCGATGAATAGCTGGTGTGATGTCTTGTCGGCGAAGGTCACGATCTTGGTCTCGATGCTCGGGCAATACCTCGGGCCTATGCTTTGTATCTGCCCGTTGTAGAGCGGCGAATCAGGCAGCCCCTGACGCAGTATGTCGTGTGTCTCGGTGTTGGTGTTGCATATATAGCACGGACGCTGACGCAGCTCGCGGTGCACATCGGGCAGATAACTGAATTTATGGAAATCGTTATCGCCGTCCTGTCTTACAGTGAGGTCCCAGTTAATTGTGCGTCCGTCGATACGTACCGGCGTACCGGTTTTCATCCTCCCTACCCTGAATCCGAGGTCGGCCAGACACTCTGTAAGGTGAAGCGATGCGGGCTCGGATATCCGTCCGCCCTTGATCTTCTGACGGCCTATGTGCATTAGTCCGTTGAGGAATGTGCCGTTGGTGAGCACTATCCTGCGGGCGTGAAATTCGGCTCCGTTCTCGGTGACAAGCCCGGTCACGTTGCCGTCGTCTACGAGGATGTCGGTTACGGAATCCTGCCACAAGGAGAGGTTGGGAGTGTTTTCGAGTATGGTGCGCCACATCGCCGAATAGCGGTTGCGGTCGCTCTGGGCTCGCGGACTCCACATGGCCTGTCCTTTTGATTTATTGAGCATCCTGAACTGTATGGCGGTGCGGTCGGTGACGATAGCGGTCATGCCGCCGAGGGCGTCGATCTCGCGCACGATCTGCCCCTTTGCGATACCGCCTATGGCAGGGTTGCAACTCATCTGGGCCACTTTATCGAGGTCCATGGTGATGAGCAGCGTGCGCGCTCCGATCTTGGCCGAGGCGATAGCTGCCTCGCACCCTGCGTGGCCCGCTCCCACCACAATAACATCGAAATCGAATGTCATGTCTGTATATATTATGTATGGTTGGCGTGATTAATCCGATTACCTGAGGACGGATTCAGCTCTCGGCAAACATGGCGAGAGCCCGATTCTCATGGCTCTCCATTCTCTCGCGTTCACCTTCGCCCTTGTCATTGATGCCGCACAGGTGCAGCACGCCGTGTATTATCACACGGTGTAATTCGGTATCGTAGTCGATACCCAATTGTTCAGCGTTACTCCGCACAGTGTCGAGCGAGATGAACATGTCACCGCTGATGAATTTGCCGTGGGTATAATCGAAGGTGATAATATCGGTATAGTAATCGTGAGAGAGGAATTCGCGATTGACAGAGATTATCTTGTCATCGTCGCAGAAGATATAGCTCAATGCCCTTACCTTACGGTCATGATCACGCGCCACGTCCTCGATCCATTTTTCAAGACGTGTAGTATCGATCGCGGGCATAGCCACGCCGTCTGCAAGCCAATTATATTCCGCTTTCATCTCTTTGCTTTTGCAACTACAAAATTAATGAATTTGCTACTCACATCAAAATATTTTTCCCTATATTCCGTAACTCCCGCTTCATCTCCCGCAGTGCCCCACCCTGACGTTATCCACATCATTACACGATGATGAATAAATCCATCTACTTACACTCATCCATTTCCTGTCAAAAACTTTATATAGGCCCCGGCCTCGGGTTTATGCGTGTTTCTCTCCGTTTTCGCGTGTGACTTATTATCCATGGGTGCCACCGGGACGTCATCATAGCAACACGCGAAAATTCGCAAAAACTCACAAAAACTTTTTCGAGGCCCCGGCCTCGGTTTTTGCGTGTTTCTCTCCGTTTTCGCGTGTGAGTTATTCTCTATGGATGCCACCGGGACGTTATCATATCAACACGCGAAAACTCACAAAAAATCACAAAAACTTTTTGCGAGGCCCTGGCCGCGGTTTTTACGCGTTCCCTTCCGTTTTCGCGTGTGACTTATTCACCATGGGTGCCACCAGGACGTCATCATAGCAACACGCGAAAATTCGCAAAAACTCACAAAAAATTTTTGCGAGGCCCTGGCCGCGGTTTTTACGCGTTCCTTGAGCTTGGATGCGATTCTTCGTGGCAGCCTGTAATATATCTCATCACAGATCGCCCAAGCAATATTCTTTTGTACCGAAATTAACTTATATTAACTTTAGTAAATATATTTTCGTAATCAATTTCTATTTGACGATCAATTCAGACCTATCAACAAACCACATTATCACCTGATGTATTGCATATTAACCCACACAAAACCCTCACGAGAATCGAATATTATCCATCAAACCCGACAGCTATCGGAATTTTTGCAGTATGCGAGCGGTAAATTTGTCTGTATTTCTCAACTTGATTACCTTTGCAGAAACAAATATATCCCACAAATGAAAATACTCTCAATTCACAGCAAGAGCATACACACACCTCAAAAAAAATCCGATGAACTGTCGAGACTCGGCATAAGCCTCCTCGACTACTCCCCTACCCTCTTCAGCGCTTTCGCCGCGATGAGGATTTCATCGATGATAGACAAAGAGGAGATCAGCGTGATTGAGGTCGGCAATATCAAGGATGCGATGGCAGCAATCTCAGGCCGCGATCTCGCCCGAAAGAAACACGTGAAGATAATAATCAACGTGCCGCCGAATTTTCATTCACCCAAAGGGGTGGCCGGTGAGATACGCCGCAAGATTGACGCATGGCTCTTTCCATCGGCAAGACTGCGTGACACATTCCCCGATGATCTCCGTAGAGCCGCCGTTATTCCCACCACATCCTTTACCCTGACGACAAACATTGAGAAGACAACCCACGACAAACCCGTCATTTCATGGATCAGCGATATCACACGCCCCGACCGGCTCAAGGCGTTTCTTGAAGAGGCTGAATCCACACCCGGGGATTACAGCGTGCGTATATGCGGAGCCGGCGACGCCGCAAAGGTGATGCCGGTGGTGAGATTCGCGCGCCAGCTGACCCGAAACAGAGACATCACATGGGTGGGTGAGGAATATGACCCGGAGACCGAGATTAAGGAATGCGATGCCGTAGTGGCCTCGGATGATGATATCACATCCACCGAGGCCGCCGCAATCCTCTCGGGACGCCCGCTGCTGCATCCGGGCGACCTTGGCTCCTATCTCGCCGGCGATACCATATCCTCACCAGACATTCCCACGCCCGAAGAATATATCAGCCGCTATATAGATCTCATCCGTTCGCTTGACTGATCACATTACACAATTCACCCTCACAACGTATACTGATGCAACAAGGGCCGGACAACGCTGTCCGGCCCTTGTTGCCATCTACGGCAGCCGAATTATTTGATCTTGTCAGCAAGCTCGGCACCGGCCTTGAATTTCACGGTCTTGCGTGCGGGGATGTCGATAGCCTCCTTTGTACGCGGATTGAAACCGGTACGTGCTGCCTTCTCGGCCACAGAGAATGTGCCGAATCCTATGAGGGCCACCTTATCGTCATTTTCGAGAGCGGTAGCGATAGCATCGAGAGTAGCCTTGAGCGCGTTGGCTGCGTCAGCCTTGGTGAGGTTGGCTTTCTCGGCTATTGCATTTACGAGATCAGTCTTGTTCATAATGATAATTTTTAGTGTAAATTATGATATATCGCCACAAATTTACAGATAAAAATCATCAGCACAAGTTTTTTTTAAGTAAATTTTAAAAAAATCAGAAACATTTGATAATATTATATACATATTCGTAAAAAAATGTCGGCAACCGGTATATCATACATATTTATATTCTCAATTTTTGTAACTTTGCACCACCTATGTAAATACCATCGGAAATAAAAATAAACAGATAGACAGATGACATTAGTAGACAGATTTCTCAAGTATGTTAAATTCGACACACAGAGCGACGAACTCACCAATATGACACCCTCCACACCGGGCCAGATGATATTCGCCGAGGCCCTGCGCGACGAACTCACCGGGATGGGGCTGCAAGACATCACACTCGATGACAACGGCTATCTTATGGCCACACTCCCCGCCAACGATGCACAGGCACCCACAATCGGATTTATCGCACACCTCGACACATCGCCCGATATGTCAGGCCATAACGTAAAGCCCCGTATAGTGGAGAATTATGACGGGGGCGACATAATCCTCAATAAGGAGCTCAATATAGTGCTGTCGCCATCGGAGTTTCCCGAGCTGCTCCATTATGTGGGTCAGGACCTCATCGTCACCGATGGCACCACCCTGCTCGGCGCCGACGACAAGGCCGGTGTGGCCGAGATAATATCGGCAATCGACCACCTGCAGAAGCATCCCGAGATCAAGCATGGCAAGATACGCATCGCCTTCAACCCCGACGAGGAGATAGGCCAGGGCGCGCACAAGTTTGACGTGGCGCTATTCGGTGCCGACTGGGCATACACCATGGACGGCGGCGAGGTAGGAGAGCTGGAGTATGAGAATTTCAACGCCGCCGTAGCCAAGATCACATTCACCGGCCGCAACGTACACCCCGGATATGCCAAGCACAAGATGCTCAACTCGCTGCGCGTGGCCAATCAGTTTGCCATAATGCTGCCCCGCTGGGAGACTCCCGAGCACACCGAGGGATATGAGGGATTCTATCACCTCTGCGGCATGGAGGGAGATGTGGAGAAGACCGTGCTGACATATATTATCCGTGACTTCGACCGCGACCGCTTCGAGCGCCGCAAAAAGGAATTCGAGCACCTGGCACGCAAGATCAACAACGAATTCCCGGGCTGCTGTCATCTCGAAATCAAAGACCAGTATTACAACATGCGCGAGAAGGTGGAGCCCATGATGCATATCATAGAGGTGGCCGAGAAAGCCATCAAGAATGTAGGCGTGGTGCCGCGCGTCGTGCCTATCCGCGGCGGCACAGACGGCGCCCAGCTCTCATTCAAGGGTCTGCCCTGCCCCAACCTCTTTGCCGGCGGCCTCAACTTCCACGGCCGATATGAATTCGTGCCAATCCAGTCGATGGAGAAGGCCCGCGACGTGATTGTGGAAATAGCCCGTCTCGTGGCCGAGTGAAAAGTCTTATCGTCATTACCGGAGCCACAGGCTCCGGTAAGACTTCACTGGCCATAGACATCGCCCGGAGGCTCGGCTGCGACATCATATCGGCCGACTCCCGACAGATATATAAGGGTATACCTGTGGTCACCGCCGCGCCCAGCCCGCAGCAGCTCTCTGCCGTGACACATCATTTCGTGGGCACGCTGCCGCTCGACGCGGCCTACAGCGCCGCCGATTTCGAGAGCGACGTGATGCGGCTGCTGCCGCAGTTGTGGATCAAGGGCGACTATGCCGTGATGTGCGGCGGCTCGATGATGTATGTCGATGCCGTGTGCAACGGTATCGATCTGCTGCCAACCATCACTCCCGAGGTAAGGCAGAGGGTGCTCGACATATATGCCGACGGCGGCCTCCCGGCCGTCAGGGCCTTGCTGTCCAATCTCGACCCGGTAGGTTACGGGCGCGTGGATCCGCTCAATCCGCGCCGCAACATCCACGCTGTGGAGATATGCCTGCAGAGCGGCATGCCGGCTTCGTCGCTGCTCACCGGAGAGCGCAAGCAGCGCGACTTCAACATAATCAAGGCGTATATCGATATGCCGCGCACCGAGCTCTTCGACCGCATCAATACCCGCGTGGACATGATGGTGGAGCAGGGACTCGAAGCGGAGGCCCGCTCGGTATATCATCTGCGTCATCTCAATTCGCTCAACACCGTGGGGCTCAAGGAGATGTTCGCCTACTTCGACGGCACTACGGATTTCGATACCGCAGTGGCTCGTATCGCCAAAAACACACGTGTCTACGCCAAGAAACAGCTCACATGGCTCAAACGCGACCCATCCGCCACCCCCGTCACATCAGCCGCCGATCTCCTGAGCCTCATCTGATCCGGCATCACGCAGAGGGGCAGAGCAGCAGAGATTTTTTAACTAAAAAAGTTTGTAAATAAAGGTTTTAATATCTAAATTTGTGCGGAAATATCGCCTTATCTCAATACCGGAAACTATAAATCCTTAAATATCAATATTCTAACTAAAAACTTTCTGTATGTTTAAATCCACACTCCGTCGTCTGTGCGCCGGTGCGGTAGTCCTCACCATGGGTCTCGCTGCCAACGCCCAGGCTACTTACGACAATGTGGCAGGCACTTTCTCGTGGCCCAACGGAAACGAGACATTCGCCACAGCCAGCGAGGGTCTGACCGACGCTCTGTCAGAGTCAAGTGTAAAGGTCGGCACCGACCTCACCGTCACAGGTCCCACTACCTATTCCAACATCCCCGAAGCCGAGGTGGCCATCATGACCTACCAGCCCACAACCGACAATGCAGGTTGCGTGATCGGCGACATGATCGAGTACAAGATCAAACTTAAGAAGGGTCTTACCTTCACACCCTCTTCAGTAGCCTTCGATGCTGTCAAGGAAGGCACCGATAACGCCTATTTCTCATGGAGCTACGTGATCGGTGGCGTAGAGAGCGAGATCGTGGCCTACAGCGATCCCAAAAACCAGATCCGCCGCAACAACAACGCCAACACAGGCGCTCCGCTCACACACAACGAAGTGATCGACAATGCCCAGGGCGACCGTGAATTCGCTCTGCGCTTCTATATCTCCAACACCGCCAGCAACAAGAAGATGGCTATCGGCAACATCAAGATCAACGGTGTTGTCAACGGCACCGAGATACCACGTGCGTTCAAGAACTTCGCCATCGACTTCACCTCTGATCCCTACACCGTGACAGTGCCCGCCGACGGCGCGCTGCCCGAAGGCGTGGTGGTCAACGGCACATGGCATGACTCACAGCACGGCTACAACACCACAGTGGTCACCGTACCTGTCGACGGCCCCGTGCGCATCAGCCTCGGCCTCTGCCAGTACGGCAACGGTGTGGCTACAGTGAAGGCCGGTGAGACCCTCCTCGCCGAGATTCCCTGCGGCGGCGCTTGCAACGGCGCAGCCGAGTGGGTATACAACAGCGAAGAGCCCGCCACCCTCACCATCACATCGGCCAGCTACATCCCCTTCATGTCAGTAGAGGCTTGCGAGCTCCTGCCCATGGTGGATGTGTCATACTACGACACCACAGGTGCGCTGCTGGGCGTGCAGACCGTACAGGGCGGATCACCCTTCGAGTTTGCCTACAGCGTAGACGATGTCACCGTGCCCGAGGGATTCGCGTTCCGCGGATGGTTCCTCTCAGACCAGCAGACCGCCCTCAAGCTTGCCGAAGGCTCGGCCGTGCAGGAGAACACCAAGCTCTATGCCCGCGCCACCAAGGTGGAGGTGCCCACCGGCACATCACGCTTCATCTATGACCTCACCAAGACATATTTCTATATCGAGGATCACGAAGCTATCGAAATCGACGGTAAATACTACAACAACCACGGCTGGCTCGTAGACCGCGGCGGCGCCATCAGGGTCAACGTAGCCGGCAAGTGCTATGTGACTATCGGCAACTGCCTCTACTCTAACGGCGATGCCAACGCTACTGTGACCAACGCCAACGGTGAGGTTATCGCCGAGATCCCCGTACAGGCCGAAGCCGACGGCGGCGAATACACATTCCAATACGACGGTCCCGCAGGATGGCTCTCGATCACCTACCCCAACGGCGCATACATCCACAGCGTGGCTGTATGGAATGTAGTGGATTTCGTGGAATACGACGAGACCTCAGGCTACTATCAGATCGCAGCCGGTGATGTCAGCAGCTTCCTCATCGCCCTCAAGGCCGCAGGTGCACAGGACGGCGCCAAGATCTTCCTCCCCAACGGTCTCTACGACCTGGGCGAGACAGTGCTCACCAACGTATCGGGCAAGAACCTCTCGATCATCGGTGAGTCAACCGAAGGCACCATCATCCAGAACGCTCCCGCCAAGGAGAACGAGGGTATCGGCGTGACAGCAACTCTGCTCAACACATCTTCCGACCTCTACATCCAGGATCTCACAATCCGCAACGCGATGCCATTCGACGGCAGCACAGGCCGCGCGGTGACAATCCAGGACAAGGGCCAGCGCACTATCTGCAAGAACGTAAGCCTCCAGTCATATCAGGATACTTACTACAGCAACAGCCGCTCATACTTCTACTTCGAGGGTGGTGACATCCGCGGTGTCACCGACTATATCTGCGGTGGCGGCGACGTATACTTCAACGGTGTCACCTTCATCAACGAGATCATCAAGGATGAGTCTACAATGGCAGCTCCCAACGGCGCAATCAAGTTTGGCTACGTGCTCAACAACTGTACTATCGAGACACTCGCCAAGCGCTTCAACTACGGACGCTCATGGGGCTCATACTCAGGTCTGGCTCTGCTCAACACCACTATCAACCAGCCCGAGAAGCTCATCGACACACGCTTCATCACCGGCGGTATGAACTGCGCTGCCGACAGATTCGTGGAATACAACACCATGGATGTTGACGGCAACGTGATCTCTCCGGCATCCAACGTGCTCGAATTCACTCACAGCACCGGCAACAAGACTTACGAGACAATCCTCACTGCCGAGGAGGCCGCTGAATACGCTATCGAGAATGTATTCCCCGACTGGAGAGCCGAGCAGATCGCTGCCCAGAAGGTAATGGGCGAGGTGAAACTCACCGACGGCACACTCGCATGGGATGCCGTTGAGGGCGCTACAGCCTATGCTATCGTCAAAGACGGCGCTGTAGTGGATATCGTGGCCGCTCCCGGCTATACCGTAGACTCAGCAGAGGCTAAATGGGCCGTACGCGCCGCCAACGAGCGCGGTGGCTTCGGCGCTGCTGTCGAGGCTATCGATGTCAACGGCTTGACCTCGATCAACGCCGAGGAGGCTGTCGATGTCAAGTACTACAACATGCAGGGTATCCGTGTTGGTGCCGACTACCGCGGTATAGTGGTCAAGGTCACCACTACTGCCTCAGGCAACGTGATCACCGACAAGATCGTGAAATAATCACTTCCCATCCCATATCAAAGGGCGCATCATCCGGTGCGCCCTTTTTGTGTTTTTTGCGGCACTTCCCGACACATCTTTAATAAACTTAAAGATTATTGACAAATATAAACACGTCTTGTAATCATGATCTTAACAATAAATCATGAAAAGATGTCCTCAATGGGTGTCAAGGGGCAGAGTAATAAGGTCGCTCTGAATAAGGACTACCTGCGCTATGCCTTGAAAAAAGAATAAACATTAGTAAAGACTAAGGTGTGTCAGCATTGAATAATATAGCCTAAAATAGCCTGAATTTCAATAAAAATTTGTAATTTTCATCTGTAATACCACTGAATATATGGCGATTGATTTAGGCTACATACAATATTTGACTGAAAACCATGAAGGCGTTGACGTTGAATTTAAGGAAACCACCGGGCAACTTGAACGAGGAATGGAAACATTGTGTGGTATGCTCAATGGCAATGGTGGTATCGTAGTCTTTGGTGTAAAAAACTCCGGGAAGATTATCGGACAGGAGATTGGTGACAAGACTACCCGCATGATTGGCGAGGCACTGCGTCGCTTCGAGCCATCAGTGGAAATCCAGCCTCGTTACATCAAATTACCTGATACGGATAAATGTTTGATTGCATTTGAGTCCATAGGCCATAACCCGTCTGCCCCATTTGCGTATGACGGAAGACCATATCAGCGGTTTGATAGTGTAACATCCGTTATGCCGTTGGAGAAATTGATACGTCTTCATGAGAGGCATAGGGGTCTTAAATATTGGTGGGAAAAGGAAGTTAACCCCGATCTCACACTCTCAATGATTGACTAGGGTATGTTACTGAAGATGATTTCAGCTGCTGTCAATGTGAACAGGCTTACAGGCTTAGCTCTACGCGATGATACCGAGACCGCGTTACGCCGTCTTAATCTTATGACCAATGATGGATTACGCAATGCTGCCGCCATACTTTTCGGAAAGAATATTCGGGTCGAATATCCGCAATGCTCGTTACGTATGGCTCGTTTCAAAGGCACTAAGAAAGTTGATTTTCTCGATAACCAATAGGTAGAAGGGAATATTTTTGAGCTGATGGATGCTGCTATGGCGTTTTTCTTCAAGCATCTTTCCCTGACGGGTACTACCCATCACCGCATCCGCCGCACGGAGGAACTTGAAGTGCCTTCAAACGCTTTGAGGGAGGCTTGTCTTAATGCCTTCACGCATCGGGCTTGGCAATATGATAACCTCCAGGTTAATATCGCTATATATGATGACAGGGTGGTGATTGAGAATCCTTGCCGCTTTCCGGCGGATATAAAACCAAACGAACTTGTAAGAAGCGAGGAGAATAATGAGAAAAACACCTCTCAGCCACAAAATGAGATTATCGCAAATGTCCTTTACCTCACCGGCACGACTGAGTATTGGAGACGTGGTCTCGCACTAATATATGATGAATGTGATCGCGTTGGAGTGGAACGTCCTCGCTATCTTAACGAGGTTAACTTTGTACGCATTGTGTACAAGCGTCCTGACATGTCGAAATGGACTCCTGACGGCTTTGTCAAGGAGACTGTAGATACAGAAAAGGACACTGTAAGACATAGCAAGGACATTGTAGGACACAGTCAGGACACAGTAAGACACAGTAACGAAAAGACTGATATGGTTCAATATAAGCAAAGTGCTATAACCCTCATTAAACAAAAAGGTGAAAATTGGCTGTCAGCTTATTCACTAATGGAAACTCTTGGTTTTAAATCTAAAAGCAGTTTCATTAGAAACCATATAAGCCCGGCATTGGATTTGGGATTAGTGCTTTTAGAAAAACCAGAAAGTCCAAATGCCCCAACCAAAGATATGGATTGACCGATAAAGGCAAATCCATTTATTATCAGCAAAAAGATATTGAAAATTATTAATGGCACAATAGGTCTTCTTACCAAGTAATTATTCCTTATTAAACAGTTTTGACGTTATTAAAATTAAGATGCGTCAGCCGTATTTTTTGCAGCACGGGATATTGCATAACCCGATAGATTTTCGTAAATTTGTTTTCTTAACACGAAAACGCATAAGATGGAACACTATATAGTATCGGCCCGTAAGTACCGTCCCTCGTCGTTTGCCACCGTCATAGGCCAGAAACCTATATCGGCGGCGCTGAAGCACGCTGTCGCCACCGACCGTCTCGCCCATTCGTATCTGTTCTGCGGGTCGAGAGGTGTTGGTAAGACATCTTGCGCACGCATTTTCGCCAAGACGATCAACTGCCGCAACCGCACCCCCGACGGCGAGGCCTGCAACGAGTGCGATTCATGCCGCGATTTCAACAACGGCACATCGCTCAATATAATCGAGCTTGACGCCGCCTCCCACAACGGAATACAGGACATCAAGGACCTGATAGAGCAGACGCTCTCGCCCCCCACCACAGGCCGCTACCGCGTGTTTATCATCGATGAGGTGCACATGCTGTCGTCAGCGGCCTTCAACGCCTTCCTCAAGACTCTCGAAGAGCCACCGGAGTACGTGATATTCATTCTCGCCACTACAGAGAAGCACAAGATCATCCCCACCATACTCTCGCGATGCCAGATCTACGATTTCAACCGTATCACCATACAGGATATGGTCGAACATCTCACACGGGTAGGCGCCGAAGAGGGTATTGTCACCGAGGAGGCTGCCCTGAATATAATCGCGCGCAAGGCCGACGGTGCCATGCGCGACGCCCTCTCTATCTTCGACCAGGTGGCCGCATCATCGATGGGCAATGTGACCTATCAGAACACCATCGACAACCTCAATATCCTCGACAACACTTATTATTCACGTCTGATCGATGCCTTTGTCACGGGCAATGTGCCGGAGACTCTGCTGATATACAAGGATATACGCGAAAAGGGCTTTGACTCGCAATTCTTTATCAACGGTCTGGCCCTGTATATACGCGACCTGATGGTGGCCCAGAATCCGGCCACGCTGCCGCTGCTTGAGGCCACCGACGAGATACGGGCGCAGATGGCCGTCACAGCAGCCAAGTGCTCGCCCTCGTGGATATATGCCGCGATGGATCTGTGCAATACGGCCGACCTCAATTACAAGCTCGCCACCAACAAGCAGTTTCTCATCGAGCTCACGCTCGTGAAGCTGTGCCAGCTGCTGACTCCGGCCCCGACACCAGGACCGCAGCCCATGAAGCCGCTGCAGCCGCAGACCCCTGCCCCACCTCAGGCTCAGCCCGCGGGCACGGCTCCACGTCCGGCAGCTAATCCCGCGCCAAATCCGGCTCCGGTACAGGCTCAGCAGACACCGCAATACACCCCTCCGAGGGTGGCGGCCCCGCCACGTCCGGCCGTGCGCTCGGGCTTGCCGTCGTTCTCGATACGCGGAGCCCAGCCCAAGCAGGCCGAGGAGGCCGCAACGGCCGAAGACAGCCATGCGACGGTGCGCAACGACCCATATACCCCTGAGCAGCTGAAACAGGCTTGGAACGGCTTTATCGAGGCTCATCCCACCGAGCGCATCCTCATCAACACCATGAAGGCCGGCGTACCTGTCAACGCTGACAACGGCCGCTACGCGGTCACTGTCGATGACACCATGCAGATCGACGCGCTCAATGAGTCGAAAACTGAGATACTGAACTACGTGCGTGAGCGCCTGCGCAACGACACATTTGACTTCGACATAGCCATGCGCACGGGCGAAGCCTCGCCCATCACCTGGACCCAGCGCGAGGTACTGACCCATATTGTCGAAAAGAATCCGCACGTGCGCGAGCTCATCGAGACGCTCTCCCTCACCCTCTGACCCCACCCTGTCATCGCCACTAAATTGTTGATACCCAAGGTAGGGACGCGATTAATCGCGTCCGCCCATCGCTGGTATATCAGCACAGGTACATCATACCCATCGCTGGTACACCAGACCCATCACAGGTACATCAGGCAATGGGCAAATATATCACACATTGAGGACGCGGACGTGATTAATCACGTCCCTACCGGTGGATGTGGTTTTGAGACAGCAAAAATGCTGACATCAAGGAGATTCCCGGATTTTATCCACAACCTTAAGGGCACACAAAAAAAAGAGACATTCACATGTCTCTTTTTGTGCGCTTCAAGATGGACTCGAACCAACGACCCTCTGATTAACAGTCAGATGCTCTAACCGACTGAGCTATTGAAGCGATTGTGCCACCCTCCTCTGAGGATTTGCGATGCAAAATTACAACCAATTTTTCAAACTTGCAACACTTTCATCAAAAAATATTCCAAAAAATCACGCTTTTTCCATCCCCTATGCCTTTTATAATGACACTCGAGCCTTCTTGCCAAGCATAAATCTACCCGTATCCCCGATGCCATCAGCGAGAGCAGCGGAGTTACGGGTAGTGCCCGGACCTCACGTGAAGCGCAAGGTTACGGCTATTCCATCTTGCGGTACCAGTCGCCGATGCTCATGGAGTCCTCGGCCAGACCGGTCTCTCCTCCGTAAATCTCATCGTGCTGCGAGCGGTCAAGTCCTATCTCCTCGTTGCGGCTGCTCACACGCATGGGTATGATTTTGTCCGTAATCCAGTAGAGTGCGTAACTGAGGCAGAACGTATAGGCGAATACCATCACGAGCACCAGTATGTGATTCCAGAAAAACTCACCGCGCGAGATCATATCCGCCTCCTGTGACGCAAAGAAGTCGTAGGCGAACACACCCGTCAGCACGGTACCTATTATTCCGCCCAGACCGTGGGTGGGGAATACATCGAGCGCATCGTCGAGTATATGGCCGTAACCCTTCCACGAACATGCGAGATTGCAGCATATCGTGATGATGAAGGCGATACACACGCTCTGTCCCACACTTACCCAGCCGGCCATGGGGGTGATGGCCACCAGACCCACCACGGCACCGATTGCGGCTCCCATCGCCGACGGCTTGTGTCCTCTCATGCCGTCCATCGCGATCCATACTATCATTGCTGTCGCGGCCGCCGTGTTGGTGTTGAGGAATGCCGAGATGGCCACGCCGTCGGCGGCTAAGGATGATCCGCCGTTGAATCCAAACCATCCGAGCCACAGCAACGCCGCGCCCAGGAGCACGAAAGGCACGTTGGCCGGACGCATCTGATTGCGGTCGCGGCGCTTGCCCAGGAAGATGGCTCCCGCGAGGGCCGCTATACCTGATGCGGCATGCACCACTATGCCACCGGCATAGTCATGCACATGCAGCATCCCGAAGAGTCCCTGGGGATGCCATGTGCAATGCGCGAGCGGACAATACACCAGTATCGTCCAGAGCACCATGAAGACGAGATAGCCCGCGAAATGTACGCGCTCGGCAAATGATCCGGTGATGAGCGACGGGGTGATGATGGCAAACTTCATCTGGAAGAGCGCGAACAGCGCGAGGGGGATGGTGGTGGTGGCTATGCCTATCTGTGTCCACTCATGCGCGCTGTCAGTGACGTTGGTCACCCCTACGTTGTCAAACATGAAGAATGTCGCGGGATTACCTATCACGTGCAGCACATCCTCACCAAAGGCCAGCGAGAAACCGAATATCACCCAGATCACACTCACCACTCCCATCACTATGAAGCTCTGGAGCATGGTGGAGATGACATTCTTGACCCGCACCATGCCCCCATAGAAAAAAGAGAGGCCCGGAGTCATCATCAGCACGAATATCGTTGCTGTGATCATCCAGGCCACGTTGGCGAAGAGATGTGTGTTTGCCATGTCGAAGATTCCTTCTCTCGGGGTGACTATGCACCCGATGATACTGACGGCGAGCATTATCAGAAACGTGATAAGCCAAGCCAGACTTTTCTTTTTTACCTTCATAATAAAAAACCTATTGTTTGTAACCTATATATAAAATTGTCAATCAATCATACAATCTCATGTAAAATTTCTTGCAAAATTATATATTCCCTTTCTTTTTGCCAAATCCCTGTCGTATTTTTTTCACGCAGAGGGGCCGAGGAGCAGAGAATTAGTTAGGTAAAAGGAGTATCTGCACTCGGGACGTATGTCACACACGAAAATTCATTGAAACCCACAGAAACTTTTTCAGCAAATGCCTTTCCGGTCTGTGCGCTCGTGCAGGTAGGGACTGCTTATGATTTACGCCGTTTGTCCTTAGAACTCAAAGCTGATACGTAATCGACCACCCAGACCACGCTCTACTATATCATATAAGGTACGGAGGGTGATATTTTCACCGTCATTTTCAATCTTGGAAATAAATGTACGTTTTTTTCCCACACGCTCAGCCAACTGCTCCTGCGTAAGGTTAAGCCTCTCGCGAGCGGTCTTGATTTTATAGCCTATACGGAGAGCCTCAAGTTCATTCTCAAGTCGGTCTCTTTCGGGGCATCCTTCCTTACCGTAATACTTGTCTTTAATTTGATCAAGTGTCTGTATATTCTTCATTATAAGTTATTTTTATCATTAAAATATTCAGTCATTATTCTCACAGCCTTATCTATTTCCTTGAGGGGTGTTTTCTGTGTTTTTTTCTGAAATCCACTGAACAAAACGACTAATTTATTTCCGTCAAAGCAACAGAATATCCTAAAAAAATCAGATCCGAATTGAACGCGAACCTCAAACAACCCGTTAGTCCCTTCTACATATTTGAGATAAGTGATCGGGACTCGTTCAATATTTTCAATGATATCAAGCACCTTGATAATCTTATCCTGAACTTTCCGAGGCTGGACCTTGAAGAAATCTTCAAAATAATCTTTATATACAACAACTTCTCTTACCTTCATTCCACAAAAGTAATTTAAAAATTACATATTTACAAATAATGATCCATAATATGTCCGTTCATGATTATTTTTCGAGGCCTCGGTTTTTGCGCGTTTCTAATTGTTTTCGCGTGTGATATCCCGCCTGACGCTATCGGGAGTCACACGCGAAAACTCTTTAAAAACCCACAGAAACTTTTTTCAACACCATATTCCACAATAAAACAATTGCTTATCAACCTCTTCTCTGCCCCTCCGCGCCTCTGCGTGCGACTCACAAAAATCTGACTTCGGAAACCTTCTCCATCTCCCTTTTAATTGAGAAATCCCTCAGACCCTCCGCGTTGGTCGCTGGAGGTTGGAAAGGGCATAGAGCGGATATATATCCACTTGTCTCACCGCTT
>CAZBWZ010000039.1:0-19196 GCA_964495725.1 uncultured Bacteroides sp. | reverse complement strand
GCGGCAGCTACACGCAGTACGGCAACTGAAATCAATAAGAATAATATCGCTCGAACTTTTGACATCTTAAAAAACGGGGTAATTGAATAAAAAAGAATGATGTGTATAATTTTAACGGTTTAAATCTGTTATTTATTATACAATATTAAATAAAGATAGATAATGAAGGATAGCGCTGAAATAAAAAAGCTGATAGCCGACGGGCAATATGAAGAGGCCATAAGCCGCCTCGACCGTGCGATCGAGCAGGATGCCGCTGACGCGGAGCTATGGTATGAACGCGGGCGCGTGTACTGGCGTCTGGGGCGCAAGGGCGACGCCATATCGGATTACGAGGAGGCGGTGTATCTTGATCCGGAATCTCCGGCCCGGCATACGCTGCAGATGGCGAGAGATGTTATGGATTACTATAATCCTGATCTGCTGAATCCATGAGACGGCTGTTACTCCTTTTGTTCCTGTTACTTATTGGGGTGGGGCGGTGTTTAGCCGCCACTCCCGATGATGAGGAAGATCCCTATTTCATGCTGTCGGGAGAGGCCGATAAGGCCATCGCCGACGGAGATTACGCCACGGCCGTGATGCGAATCAAGGATGCGATCGCTATAGATCCGTCGAATCCGTCAAATGTACTGTTGCTTAGTAATTTAGGTGTGATGTATGATGAGCTCGGACAGGATTCACTCGCTCTCGATGCCTATAACAAGGCGCTGGCCATAGCTCCGGCGATGACTACGGTGACGGCCAACCGCGGACGCCTTTATCTCAAAACGGGTCGCGAAGCTGACGCCTACGACGATTTCAGCCATGTGATAGAGCGCGACTCACTCAATGCCGACGCCCGCTATTACCGTGGCATGTTGGCGCTGTATTCGGGTGCGCCGGCCGTCGCCGCGAAGGATTTCGATGTGCTTGTCAATGTCGATCCCGACGGATACCGCACCCTTATGGCCATGGCGATGCTGCTCACGCGCACCGGTGACTATGAGGGAGCGGCACGCTATTATGAGAAGCTCGTCGATGAGCAGCCGTCGGAGGAGTTTTACGGCAGCCTGGCATATTGCTACCTGCAGACCGGCAACCTGAGCGATGCATCGCGTGTGATAGCCGCCGGTCTGGAGAAGTATCCCGAAGATGGAGCTTTGTACTATTTCAGGGCATGGCTGCGCCGCGACAGCTTCCTTATCAAGGATGCGCGTGCGGATGCTGACAGGGCTGCAAAGCTGGGAGTGAGCAGATTATTGATCGACAAGCTCTTTGAGAAACGCTGAGATTCATACTTTGCGTTCGGGATGCTTGGCCAGGAATTCTTTCCATGATTTGCATCCTTTCTCGGTGACAGGCCGCTGGCTTTCGTAATAGTGACAGAGGGCGGCCGCAAGGGCATCGGTGGCATCGAGATAGTCGCCGAGGTCATTCCTGTCGATATTGAGTATGCGGCGCAGCATCTCCTGCACCTGCTCTTTTGAGGCGGCGCCGTTGCCGGTGATAGCCATTTTTATTTTGCGGGGCTCATACTCGGTGATGGGCACCTGGCGTGCGAGTGCCGCGGCCATGGCCACACCCTGGGCCCTGCCGAGCTTGAGCATCGACTGCACGTTTTTCCCGAAGAAGGGTGCCTCGATGGCCATCTCGTCCGGCAGAAATTCGTTGACGAGTGACAGCACCCTGTCGTAGATATGCCCCAGACGCAGATAGTGTGAGTCGAATTTGCTGAGTTTCAATACACCGAGAGCTATCATCTGCGGTTTCTTGCCTATTACACCGAGCAGGCCGTAGCCCATCACGTTGGTGCCGGGGTCTATGCCGATGATTATACGGTCGTATTTCCTGAGACTGCTGTTGTCCATGTCGCCGCTCATTTTATCACGTGGAGGTATGTTGAGAATGACAATGCCTTTTCGCCCCAGCGCTGCCCGGCGATCAGACGCAGCCGCGTGCCGAATTTCTCATCCCAGCCCCGGGCGGTCTCTTGGTCGGGAAATGTGATGTGGGCGGCAAAGACTGCTGTATTAGGGTCGGGAGCCTCGGCCACACGGGCCACGAAATGAGGAAACTCCGTGCGGTCGTCGCGCCGGGCACTTTTGATGTAGGTAGAGCGGATCCAGTCGAGGACTTCAGTCTCGACCGATCTGTCGGCTATGAAAGTGGTATTAATTATGGTCATTGTATATTTGCTGAGGTCTTGCGGCGTCTGAGATATCTGTATGCGAATGTGATGTGGCGTGCCACGGTGGGGAGGGTGCCGAAGTAGCGGCACATTATGCTGAACCGCTCCTTTAGCGATTGCCTGTGGTGTCCGGTGGTGGTGCCTTCGCTGAGATAATCGACTACCGTACGGTCGATATAAATATTGTGTCTCGAGTGCATCAGGCATGTTATCACCCATGCGTAGTCGGCTGAATACCGGTAGCGGGTGTCGTAGTCGTTGACGATGCGGTAGTATACCGCCATAGCCTGATGACACACCAGCATCCCTTTTTTCATGTCGTCGAGCTTGAGATCGGGTGGGGCTATCAGGTGTCTTGGTCCTAAATATTTGCCTTGGTTGTCGACTATGTCAGTCTGTCCGTACAAGATGCCCGGATAATCGTTGTCAATGATTTTGTCGGCAAACAGCTGCAGGGTGGCGTCCTCATGAAATCTGTCGCCGGAGTTGAGAAAAATCAGATATTCTCCTCTGGCCAGGCTTATGCCCTTGTTCATCGCATCATATATGCCGTGGTCGGGCTCGGATACCAGTCTGATCCTGGGATTGTCGAAGGATCGTACGATCTCGAGCGTGCGGTCGGTGGACCGGCCGTCGATGATAAGATGCTCGTATTGCCCGCAGGTCTGCGAGGCCACGCTATGCAGCGTGGCTGCAATCGTGGCCTCGGCATTGTATGTTACGGTGATGATGGAAAACAGCGGTCGGGTCATGATCTGGATATGCGTTTGATCATCGACGACTTGATGTCCTCTACCGATGTGCGTGAGAGATTGTTGCCTTTGGCAAGTGAGCCTATCTGGGTGCGCTTGAAGTTGGCCGGTGTGAGTGCGGCGAACGAAGGCATCATATCGCCGGGTATGATCTCATAGAACGGCGATGACTCGCAGTCGGCCTCAAGGATACGCTCGGGTGACAGGGGCTTGAATCCGGAAGCGATCTTGTCGGCCGGAGTCACCCTCTCATAGATGGCCCCCCTTGCATTGACATGCAGCGAGTATAATCCCTCGCCGGTCTTTATGAGGCCGGCGAATACGAGCTTGCGGTTGTTGAGCAGGGGCATTTCCGTATTCCGGGGTTTGTCAAGCAGGTCTTTCATCCTTATCTTGATGGCGAGCTCGCCCTCGTATACGAGCAACAGCGACTCGCGTGCCTCCTCGGCGGTGATTGCAAGGATCAGCTGGCAGTCTTCCTCCTCGCCACCCCATACGTTGTCCACGATGGAGAATGTGTTGTTATTGTTGAAGAGGATATAGCACACTGGATCCACAAAATGCTCGGGGTCCTCCCAGTCGTGCAGCACATTGCGGCGTGTGACGGAGGTGGGCAACGCGAAGATGCCTCCGGTGGCAGCGGGGGTGCTTGTCTCCGGCTCGGGAGCCGTGGCGGGAGCAGCCGGTGCAGGTGTGGTGTCATTGGCCGGAGATTTGTCATTTGTCTCGTAAGCCGATGCGGCTATCACCTGGTTGTAGAGCTGCTTTCGGTCAGCCCGGAACAGGGCGATGTCCTCGTCTTTGAGCAGCGGCTCTGTCTTGGAGCCGTGGCGCACGTATATCGTGTCTTTTCCTGTATTGATATCCTTCAGGGTCACCACATGCGGGCATGCGTTGATCTTTACGCCGATCACACCTTTTTCAGACTCTTCATCGATATATGTCACGGCATAGTTGCCGCAGTTGTTGCCCAGATTGAATCTGGTGTCGATCAGCTGCTGCAGATGGTTGGCCATATTGTCGAGCGACTTGATGCTGCGGCGGCGCGGTGTGTTGCGCTCGCTGGTGTCGAGTTTGTAGAAATTGAGGTCGTCGGCCAGACCGCACTCATAATGATCGTCGCTGACACCGATGTAGAGGTTGCCGCCCGTAGAGTTGAGGAAACCGGCGATAATGTGCAGTATCTCAAATTCCTGACTGTCGGGGTCGGCCATTGATATGCCGCTGCGGCCTTTGCGGGCCGGATACACGAGGCTGCTCTTGAACTCGACATACTGAGACTCGGAGCCGTAATATTTGAGGCGGCGCTGCTCGTCGCTTACATTAAGCTTGCGTGCGATCAGATCCTTGAGGGCAGAGCCTGTGGAGTCGTCACGGTTGACCTCGTAGAGCAGATTATATGACAGCACGGTGTGGGCGAGCTCCTTCTCTCCCTCGTTGTCGGAGGTAGTGATGAGGCGCCACAGGGCTTCGTCTTCTTCTGGATGACCCAATGCCGCGACGATCTTCAGGCGCGAGGCCATGCGTGCCACCAGACGGCTGTGCGGGGCGATGTCTTGGGCGGCTGTGATATCCTCGACAAAGAGAGACTTGTTTTTAGCGTAGTGCTGATGCAGCAACAGTATCTCCTTGTGGGCCTTGATCTCGTCGGCGAGCTCGGTGTCGTTGATAATGAGACTTAACAGTCGTGCGAAAGACAGGTAGTTGAATGACTGGATTATGTTGTCCTGCTGGGCCACGGCGGCATACCTGAGAATTTCTGCGATCTCGCGTATGTCCTGACGGCTGATGAAGTCGGCATCGTCGAGATCTGCGGGCTCTTCCTCATAATCGCGTACCGCGATTGCGAGCAGCATGTTGCGCAGGGCGTGGGAGTTGCTGAAGGTATAATTGTCGACAGGGCCCTCGATGTATTCGCTCTGCACGGCATCGTTGTCAAATCCCGTGATCTCTACCCTGACCACGTTGCCCGCACGGAATGGCGGAGTGCCGTCACCGAGCTTGTTGACGAATAGACCGCAACCCTTCTCGGAAATGGCGCTGTAGGAGTTGAGGTTCTCACGGGTGATGACGCACAGGCAGTCGTCACCTACGCTTACCAGCTCGCGGGTGGCGGCCTTGGTGGATTCGATCATGGAGAAGAAATACCTGTCCTGATCATCGATAGCCGTGACCCGGGCCTCGAATACCATGTGCTCGCCGTTTTCGTATCTGAATGTACCGGCCGACACACCGTAGAGTTTGTATGTAACGAGATCGCCGGTGTTCATTATGCCCTCCACCTCGCAATACTGGTCGTCGACAACACGGCAGTTGAGGGCGGTGATGCGGTTGTAGTCGTCGGGCGAATGGCGTACGTCGTCTATCACGATCTTTACGACATCTCCGATATCGGGGGCTATGCGCACCACCTGCTCAACGGGAGAGGCCTCCTTGAGGAACAGTGCGTTTTCGGCAGCGCTCCAGAAATCATCGTAGCCGTCGAGCGATTTGAGACGCGCACGTGTGAAGTTCTTCTTCAGGTCGGCGTTGAGCGACAGACCCGGCCATGCCGGCAGGGTGATCTTCTCGCCGGTGTTGCCGTCGTCGGAGTATTTGGTGATGTTGATGCCGTCGCGGCCCACCTCCACCTCGATATCGCCGCTGATGAAATAGCGGGGATTCTCAGGGAGCATCGCTGTCTTGGGCGGATCTACTGCGGCGCGGGTCATGAGCATGGCTGATTCCTTGATGTCGGCCCATGTGAAGTCGGTGGGCAGCTTGACATCGAGCAGGGCAAGATAGGCTTTCTGCAGCAGGATGTCAGCTTTGGCGCTGCGCAACAGCGAGAGGTAGCGGTAGAATAGCGAGCGGTTGAGCCGCATATCCACGCTGTCGGTGTCGAGGGCGAGCGAGTGCTGGATGGCAATGGCCGTCACAACACGCTCGATCATCTTGTTGTCCTCCGCTGTCTCGGGGATGAGGAAACGGTCGATATACTCGCGTGTCTCGGCGATATATATCTCGAGCTGTTCTACAAAGGCCTGTCGGAACGGTTCGGCCTTCCAGGTGTCGGGATCCCAGCCCATAAGAGTGTCGAATATCGCTCCGAGGCTGTAGTTGACGAGCTCGGGCGACATCCTGAAGAGAATCATCAGAATCGAAAACTGGGTGGTGGGGTGGTAGAGGTATCCCGATTCCTTGAGGTTGTTGAGCAGGTTGTCGATGAATTTTGTCTGAGTGCGGCTGCCGGAAATCTCAAGAGTGCGCTTGTAGATCTCAAGTTGCTCGATCTGCTGGGTGATCTCGGCCTGAATCTCGTTGCGCATACTGCCCTTGACGTTACGCAGGAATCCCGAGCCCTGCAGCAGATACAGCAGCACGTTGATGTAGCCGTTGATGGCCTCGCTCACATGCTGGTGGGGATGCTGGGATACCGCGTTTCTGAAGAGGCGCGGGATAACGGGTCGCAGTGCGCGCATAGCCGAAATTATCCAGTGGGCGCGGCCGTGCATGAGCTCGTCCAGCGACGGCTCCAGTTCGGGCACAGATTCGAGAAATGATTCGATGGTCTTGGCGCTGACATTGTGTACGGCGGCCACACGGGCGCAGTCGCGCAGATTCACCATGGCAAACATCGTCTCGTTGTCACTGCGCTGCAGCTTGAACATCTTGTGGTCGAGCACCGAAAACCTGCATTTCACGCTCTGTCCCTTTGACAGGGCTGATTTCTGCTCGTATAGCTTGAATATCAGGCCGTGGTCATCGATAAGGCGGTAGTAGGGCGTGCCATTGTCCGGCACCGACAGCACCTTGAATTCAAATTCCTCGCCCCTGGAGGCCCCGTCGGCGTAAAATTCGCTCACATATACAGGCATATTGTGTACCACCACCGGGGTGTCGTCATTGTAGCCTTTGATTTTACATGAGATGGTATCCGGCAGCGGTTGGCCTATCTGAAAAGGGAGCTTGTTTAAAGTAATCTCGCCATGAGGGGTCAGCAGCCTGAAAAAAGGTTCGTCATCACCATAAGATTTGTCTACCTCAAATTTGCAGATGTCCTGACTCTTGTCTGAATGATACATAGCAATAATGGTTTGGATTAAAAAATAAAAAAACAGGTGTAAATAATGCCTGCGGGATCACATCTGCAAAATTAATCAAATTTCATCTAATTACAGGCGCGTGCATAATAATTAACGTTAAATAATGTGAGGCATCGGCGCAGTCACGGCCCGTGTCCGGACATCAGTGTCATTTTTAACAGAAAATTTTTTGCGTTAACTAAAAAATCGTAACTTTGCAGTAATATCTTAAATATCTTGCATCATGGATCTCTTTGATAAACTCATTGCAAAAGCAAAATCAAACCGTCAGCGCATCGTGCTGCCCGAAGGTAACGAACCACGTACACTCACAGCGGCCGACCATATCCTCGCCGACGAAATCGCAGATATCATACTTATCGGCGACCCCGTGGAAATCAAAAAATCAGCCGCAGAGCTTGAGCTCGCCCATATCTCCAAAGCTACAATCGTAAATCCCGCAGATCCGGCTGTCATCGACCGCTACGCTCCCCTGTTGCTGAGCCTGCGTAAGAAAAAAGGCATGTCAGAGGAGGAATCACGCCTCACCACCGCCAATCCGCTGTATCTCGGATGCCTCATGATCAAGGCAGGTGATGCCGACGGCCAGGTGAGCGGAGCCATCAATACCACAGGCAATGTGCTCAGGGCCGCCTTCCAGGTGATCAAGACCATGCCCGGTATCGACACTGTGTCAGGCGCGTTCGTAATGCTGCTGCCCGAGGGGCTGCCCTACGGCACCGACGGCCTCATGGTGTTTGCCGACTGCGCTGTCGTGCCCGATCCTACAGCCGAGCAGCTTGCCCAGATCGCTGTGGCCGCTGCCAAGACAGCCCGCGACATCGCCGGCATCGACCCCCGCGTAGCCATCCTCTCGTTCTCTACCAAGGGCTCAGCATCGTCTCCCGCTGTAGACAAGGTGATCGAGGCTACCGAGATCGCCAAGAAACTCGATCCGGATCTGCTGCTCGACGGTGAGCTCCAGACCGACGCCGCCATCGTGCCGTCAGTAGCCAGCCTCAAGGCTCCCCACTCACCCATCGCAGGCAAGGCCAACGTACTTGTGTTCCCCAATCTCGAGGTGGGCAACATCGCCTACAAGCTGTGCCAGCGTCTGGGCGGCGTGCAGGCCGTAGGTCCCGTGCTCCAGGGCCTCGCCGCTCCGGTCAACGACCTCTCACGCGGCTGCTTCCCCGAGGATATTTATAAGACAATCATCATCACCTGCAATCAGGCGATAGGTATGAAATAATAACGCATCAACTATGAAGATTCTGGTATTGAACTGTGGTAGCAGCAGCGTGAAATACAAGCTGATCGACACCACCAGCGAGCAGACTCTCGCCGAAGGCGGCGTAGAGAAGATCGGTCTGCCCGACGGATTTCTTAAATACAAGCGCAAGGATGGCGAAAAGGCTATCATCGACCTCGGTCTCACCGACCACAAGGGCTCTGTGAAGGCTATCCTGGATCTGCTCACAAGCGAGGCCGACGGCTGCATCAAGTCATATGACGAGATCGATGCTGTGGGACATCGTGTGGTGCATGGTGCTGAGAAATTCAACAAGAGCGTGCGCATCACTCCCGAGGTGATCGAGCAGGTGAAGGCATGCTATGACCTGGCACCGCTCCACAATCCCGCCAATATCACAGGTATAGAGGCTATAGAGGCTATCATGCCCGAGGTGCCCCAGGTAGCGGTGTTTGATACCGCTTTCCATCAGACAATGGAGCCCAAGGCATTCATGTATCCGCTGCCCTACAAATACTACACCGAGGACGGCGTGCGCCGCTACGGCTTCCACGGCACCAGCCACCGCTATGTGTCACAGCGCGCATGTGAGATCCTGGGTGTCAACATCGCCGAGAAGCGCATCATCACATGCCATATCGGTAATGGCGGCTCAATCACAGCAGTATATCATGGCAAGAGCATAGACACATCCATGGGTCTGACCCCGACCGAAGGCCTCATGATGGGCACACGTGTGGGTGATGTGGATCCGGGCGCTCTCACATACATCATGCTCAAGCATCATCTCTCTGCCGAGGATCTGCAGAAGATCATCAACAAGGAGAGCGGTGTGCTCGGCATAAGCGAGCTCTCGAGCGACATGCGCGAGATCGACGCTGCCATAGAGGCCGGCAACGCCAACGCACGTCTGGCTCTCGACATGTACGAGCACCGCATCCTCAAGTATATCGGCGCATACGCTGCCGAGATGGGCGGTGTGGACATCATCGTATTCACAGGCGGAGTGGGAGAGAATCAGGCCAGCCTGCGCAATGTAGTGTGCGCTCCCCTCGGCTTTATGGGCGTGAAGATCGACGAAGAGCTCAACTCAGCCACACGAGGCACCGAGACAGTGATCTCGACACCCGACTCCAAGGTGACCGTGATGGTGGTACCCACCGACGAAGAGCTTATGATTGCACGTGATACAGAGGCAATTGTAAAATAACGCCCACCCTGATAAAGATTATCAAAATCATCGATAGGGGATACGCAACGCTTAGGCATTGCGCATCCCCCTTTTCGTAAAAAAATTGTCCGGAAACAAAGAAATTTGACAAAATATTTGGTTGGAAAGAAAAAAGTAGATACCTTTGCGGTGTGTTAGGTGAGTAACACACTACAATGCCTGTCCGTCTCAAGCCACGCCCATGGTGTGTGATAAGTCCCGGCGGGTAATTGCCGTATGGAAATCAATAATAAACCAAAACAGGAAATCTAAATAAAGGATTATGATTAAACAGATGAAACGCGCGTTGCTGTTTATGGCAGCAATGCTGACGATGGCATCGGCCGCCTTGGCGCAGCAGATGCCGGCGATTCCGGTGGATCAGAATGTGAGAATAGGCAAGCTGCCCAATGGTCTCACATATTATATCCGCCACAACGAGAAGCCCAAGGGACAGGCTGACTTCTACATCGCCCAGAAGGTGGGCTCGATTCTCGAAGAGGAGAATCAGCGCGGTCTCGCCCACTTTCTTGAGCACATGTGCTTCAACGGCACTGAGAACTTCCCCGGCACAAGCCTGCGCGACTGGCTGGAGACCGTAGGTGTGAAATTCGGTGACAACCTCAATGCTTACACCTCAATCGACCAGACAGTATATAATATCTCGAATGTGCCTGTGGCACGCACGGGTGTGCAGGATTCATGTCTGCTCATCCTCCACGACTGGGCCAACGCCCTCACACTCGATCCCACTGAGATCGACAAGGAGCGCGCCGTGATCCACGAGGAGTGGCGCCAGGGCAATACAGGCGAGATGCGACAGCTCGAAAAGCTGCTCCCTATCATTTATCCCAACAACCGTTACGGTCACCGTCTGCCGATAGGCACGATGGAGGTGGTGGACAACTTTCCCCACCAGGCTCTCCGCGACTACTATGAGACATGGTATCGTCCCGACCAGCAGGGTGTGATCGTGGTAGGTGACATCGATGTTGACTATATCGAAGGCAAGATCAAGGAGATGTTCTCAGACATCGAGATGCCGGAAAACGCCAAGGAGCGTGTCTATTTCGAGGTAGAGGATACACCCGGCACAATCATTGCTATCGGTGCTGATCCCGAGATCACTACTGGTGAAGTGGATATCATGATCAAGACCGATGCCGTGAAGCCCGAGGAGAAATACAACCTCGACTATATGGTCCAGCAGTATGTCGAGAGCATGATCCGCATGATGTTTAGCCAGCGTATGTCAGACATGGTGCAGAGCCCTGACTCTCCATTCAGCAAGGTAAGGGTGATATATGGTAATTTCTTTTTGGCCAAGACAAAGGATATGCTTGATGTCGAAGCTGAGGCAAAAGGGAATGATGTGCTCCCTGCGTTTGAGGCAGCTTACCGCGAATTGCTCAGACTGCAGCGCGGTGGCTTCACCGTAGGCGAGTACGAGCGTGCCCGCAGCGAGTATATGTCACGTCTGGAGCGCGCTTACAACAGCCGCGAAACACGTGAGAGCGAGGCCTACGTGCAGGAGTACGTTTACAACTTCCTCGACAATGAGCCCATCCCCTCGATTGAAGAAGAATACCAGATCATCAGCCAGATCGCTCCGATGATTCCGGTTGAGGCTATCAACCAGGCGCTGCCCGAGCTTATCACAAAAGATAATCGTGTGATCATGTGCATGGTGCCCGAAAACGACACATACAAAGTGCCCACCGAGGCCGACTTCCAGGCTATCATCGCCAAGGTAGATGCAGAGGAAATCGAGCCCTACCGCGACGAGATGAAGGCCGAGCCCCTGATTCCGCAGCTGCCCGCTCCCGGCAAGGTCGTGTCTGTGACCGATGACGCATTATACGGAGCCAAGGTGCTGACACTCAGCAATGGTGCAAAGGTATACGTCAAGCCTACCGAATACAAGAAGGATCAGATCCTCTTTGATGCCGAGGCTCTGGGCGGCACATCTGCTATCGGTGAAGACCAGGCGGTGAACCTGATGCTCCTCGCTGATTTTATGGGCAACCACGGTCTTGGCGACTACACCAACCTCGACCTCAAGAAATACCTTCAGGGCAAGCAGGTAGGTGTCGGACTCGCGCTCAACAAGTACACACGTTCGCTCTCGGGATTTTCGACAGTGAAAGATCTGCCCACACTCATGGAGCTCATCTATATGAACTTCCTCGGCTACAATATCACCGAAGAGGAATTCCAGACCACACAGGCCAAGCTGCTTAATGACCTGCAGAATGCAGATGTAGATCCCCAGTACACATGGCTCAAGCTTGTCATGAAGTCGATTTTCGCTTCAAAGGCCCAGCAGAAGCCCGGCATCGATGATGTGAACGCAGCCGACCGCAATGCCATCCTTGATATCATCCACAAATCTGTGGCCAATGCCGCTGACTTCACATTCGTATTTGTCGGTGACATCGATCTCGACACCTTCATTCCGCTGGCCGAGCAGTATATCGCTACATTGCCCGCCACATCAACCCAACCGATCGGCAAGGTAGAGATCAACGAGGCTCGTGAGTTTACCCCCGGCAAGAATGATATCACCGAGACTATGAAGATGCAGACTCCGCAGACCTACTGCTTCATCATTCTCGATGCCGATATGCCCTACAATACCAAAAACACCGCTTTGGCATCAGTGGCCTCACAGATTCTCTCTAACCGTCTGCTCAAGGAAATCCGTGAAGAAATGGGAGCTGTATACTCGATCGGTGCTGTAGGCGGTATGATGCAGTTGGGCAAATACAATACGCTGATACAGATTCCGTTCCCGATGAAGCCTGAGCTCAAGCAGGAGGTGCTCGACAAGATCTCAGGTATGGTCAACGATATGGCCGTCACCGTGACCGAGGAGGAGCTCGCCCCCATCAAGGAGTATATGTTGAAGGAAGCTACCGAGAGCCGTGAGAATAACGATGGCTGGCTTGGAGCAATCGCAGGCAACCTCAATACCGGCGTTGATACATTCAGTGACAAGATTGACGTGATCAACGCGCTCACCACACAGGATGTGATGAACTTCATGAAGGACTTCCTGCAGCAGGGCAACTACACAACAGTGATCCTCGACCCCGAGCAGTAATCTATCATCCATAAAAAAATAAATCGAGCAGCCACGCGGCTGCTCGATTTATTTTTTTATGGATGATAGTAGATGTGTGGCGATGAATCTCGATAAATCGATGAATCACGTTGCATCCCGGGTGTCGGGGGAATCGTGATGGTCGGGGATCTCGGGCCATGCGTCAGCCACTCCCCCTTCAGGGGGCCGGGGGGCTTCGGCAAGCTTTCTCTATATCGCGACGGCATAGCGGCCGCCGGGTAGGGTGATGATGAAGTCGTCGAGCTCAAGCTGCATCAGGAGTGAGCTCACCCATGAGTAACTGCGGCCCAGATTCACACACATCTCGTTGATGGTGGAGTCGGGGTGGGCATTGATGTAATCAAGGATGATCTGTTCGTCAGCGGTGAGGGCGCGTATCAGAGTGGGCTGCTGCTCCTTTTCCTTTTCTTCCGGAGTCCACATCATCTTTTCGATGAGTTCGTCGGCATCGGTTATCATGGATGCCGAGTTGATGCTGATCAGACGGTTGGTGCCCCGGCTGTAGCGGTCGTTGACACGACCGGGCACCGCGAATACATCGCGGTTGTACTGCATGGCGATACGGGCCGTAGACAGCGAGCCGCCCTTGATGTCGGATTCCACCACTACGAGACAGTCGCAGAGACCAGCCACTATGCGGTTGCGCTCAAGAAAATTACTGCGGTGGATGAGGGCCGTGGTGGGGTATTCTGTCACGAGAGCGCCACCGTTGGATGCCATCTGTGCCGCTACCGACCGGTGGTCGGACGGATAGATGGTGTTGAGCGGGTGGGCGAGTACGCCTACTGTCGGTATCCCGGCCGCAATAGCCTCTCTGTGGGCCGCCACATCTATACCGTAGGCGAGTCCGCTGACTATCACCAGATTATCCAGCTTATTCGCAAGACCTCTGACCAGCTTGGTTGTGAAATCTATGCCGTAGGAGGTGGCGTGGCGTGTACCCACCACGCCGACCATGTGACGCGAATCGAGGTCGCAGCTGCCCATCCTGTAGATCAGCACCGGAGCATCATCGCATGAGCCGAGGCGATGAGGATAATGCCCGGAGGTGAGAAAGACGGTGTCGATATTGTTGTCCCTCACAAAACGTGCCTCTTTTTCAGCATCGGCCAATAAGGCCTCTCGATAAGAGTCGGTGAATACAGTTGACGATGTGCCTGACAGACTGCGCAGATGCGACGCCGGCATCGTGAAGAAATCGCGCAGGCCGCCCACGCGCTCCATCATGCGGCGCACCACCGGAGCCCTCATGCCTTTGGCCTTGCTGAGGGCGATCTCAAGTGTGAGCGTGTCATATCTGTCTATCATCTGCATGAATTAGTCGAGATAGTTCTTGAATGCTTCGGCAAGCTCCTCGCCTCTCGACAGCTTGCCGTCTTTCAGGCACGCCACATATACAATGGCTGAGGTGAGCGGTTTGCCCTCGGGTGAGAAAATATCCTGGTGGAAAATAAACCTCACTCCTTTGCGGCTCATATTCAGACAGCTAATCATGCTGTCACCCAATCCGAGGGAATTATGATATTCGATCTCGATTTTGGTGACTACCGGGTCGAGCCCGCGGGAGTGCATGTCACGGAATGACAGGCCGGCTTTCTCGCAGAACTCATGGCGTGTCAGCTCCATGTAGTGCAGGTAATTGGCATTATTGACGATACCTTCGGCATCTACCTCATAGTCGCGTACCTTGATAGGCAGGGAAAATATGTAATCGGATAATTGTATCATGGGTTGTATTCTTAGGCTTGATTATCGGAATGTTGATAGTTATGCAAAATTAGTCAAAATAAATCAATATTCTGAATTTTGTAATTTGATTTTGACACGTTCTCTTAATGTGTGTGTCGCTTGGTGGATTTGTAATAAATGTGTAATTTTGCAGCGTATTTACACGATGAATCTATGAATGTCAAACCTCTGGTTTCAGCAATCGTGCTGGTGGCTGCCGCAGCCGGCTTTACCGAATCGTCACAGGCATGTACATCTATGCTTGTGAGCGCCTCGGCATCAGCTACCGGGCGTCCGCTGATGTGGAAACACCGTGACACCGGCACAGAGCATAATTTCGTGGAGAGGGTGGAGGCTACCGACTCCCATCCCGGATATGTCGCGCTATATAACGGCGGAGACTCGCTGCTGACCGAGGCATGGATGGGCATGAACGATTGCGGATTCGCCATAATGAACACGGCCTCATATAACCTCGCGCCGGACACCGCCAAGGTCAAGGACCGGGAGGGACTGGTGATGAGCGCGGCCCTGAAAAAGTGTGTCACGGTCGACGACTTCGCCGCACTGCTCGACACGCTGCCTAAGCCGATGGGCGTACAGGCCAATTTCGGGGTGATGGACCGGCAGGGCAACGTCGCGTATTTCGAGACTGACGACCACAAATATACGCGCTATGACGTAGACGACTCCACAGGCTATCTGATCCGTACCAATCACTCGATGTCCGGAGCCGAAGGCAAAGGATACGGGTATGTGCGTTACGATAACGCACTGCATATACTCAGCGGCGAGATTGCCGGGAGGTGTCTGTCGCCGGAGGCGTTCACCGAGAAGGCTTCCCGGTCGTTCTGGCACTCTCTGCTCAGGCGCGACGCAGAGGCCGATGCCGGGCGGTGGGTAATCGACCAGGACTATATTCCCCGAAACATATCGACAGCATCGGTAGTAATCGAAGGCATGACCGACGGTCACGACGATATGCTGATGTGGACCACCATAGGCTATCCCCCGTGCAGTGACGTGAGACTCGTCACCCTCGGTCATGTGCCCGACGAACTGCGGCCGCTCGCCCCAGGCTGGCACAGCGCCCTGTGCGACGAGGTGGTGGGCCGTAAGCGCAAGGCTTTTCCCCTCAAAGCCGGCAACGGCAAGCATTACATAGATATGGACTATGTGAGGGAGCAGAATGTGGAGCGGCGTGCCCTGAGCCTCGACACTTACTCGCGACACCGAGAACTACTGAATTCAAAATAATATCTTAAATAATTACAAAAAAGCGATGAATCCGGCGATAACTACAGTATTGCTGCTGCTTGTATCCAATGTATTCATGACACTCGCATGGTATGGTCATCTCAAGTTGCAGACCAGCGGTGTTTCCGGCAACTGGCCCTTGTGGGTGGTGATAATCTTCTCGTGGGGCATAGCCCTGCTGGAGTATATGTTTATGATTCCGGCCAACAGAATCGGTTTTTCGGGAAACGGCGGTCCCTACAGTCTGGTGCAGCTTAAGGTAATCCAGGAGGCTGTGTCACTCGTGATATTCACTATCATCGCCATGTTTCTGTTTCAAGGCATGGCTTTGAAATGGAATCATATCGCGGCATTCGTCCTGCTGATAATCGCGGTGTATCTTGTTTTTATGGATAGCTGAGCGAAATTATTCCGGCAAAATTGGTGCTGACCAAAAAAAATATATAACTTTGTAAAAAGAATTCAACCCACACCCTGATGAGCCGCACCCGAAACGACGATAATAATCTCAAGAACTTCTACCGCAGACACCTGTTGCTGTGCAACCTGATGATGATGTGTGCGGTGGCCATATTTCTCGTTTTTTTTGGCATGTTCTTCATAGACATCTGGACTAACCATGGCAAAACAACCGTGGTGCCCGAGGTGCGCCAGAAAAGTTTCGGCGAGGCCGTCGAGCTGCTGGAGGCCAGCGACCTGGAGGTGGAGATCGCCGACTCGGTATATGATACGCGTCTCAAGCCCGGAGAGGTGAAGGAGGTGTGGCCGCGCCCCGGAGCCAAGGTAAAGCCGGGCCGTACGGTGTTTCTCACCATCAACTCGTTCCAGCCCCAGCAGGTGACCGTGTCGATGCCCCTCACAGGTGTGTCGTCGCGCCAGGCCCAGACCTATCTGGAGTCTATCAAGATAAAGAATATCAAGATAGAATATGTGCCGTCCAATTTCCCTGATCTGGTGGAGGGCGCGAAATACAAGGGCAAGAATATCGTGCCCGGTATGCAGATACCTGTCAACGCCAATGTGGTGCTGTATGTGGGCAACCTGAGTCAGGGTGGCCAGAAGGCTAATACGGAGTCATCCGGCATCGACGAGGTGGTGAACAGTGTGCCCGAGGCTAACGAGACCGAGGACGAAAACAGCAGCACGACAGGCCGGGCCGACAATCCGGGAGCCCCGAATTTAACCGAGCCGGCCAAAACAGCTGACGAGCCGGAGGTGCTACCTGAGGTATTTGACTGATAAATACACTGTAAGGTCATGGAAGACACGCACATCATCAGTGAGGAACATCAGACGGTGGAGCCGACGATAGTCACGGCCGACGGGGTGGAGCTATACGAGCATTTTCATTTTATCGCCGACAAGGGGCAGGCTCTGTTGCGCATCGATAAATTTCTGACGACACGTATTGAGAAGACATCGCGTAACCGCATACAGCAGGCTGCCGAGGCGGGTTGTATCATAGTCAACGGCAAGCCCGTGAAGTCAAACTACAGGGTGAAGCCCCTCGACGACATCAAGATCGTGATGGATCGTCCGAGATACGACTTCGAGATTCTCGCCGAGGATATACCACTCGATATCGTGTATGAGGATGCCGATGTGCTGGTGGTCAACAAGCCTGCAGGTCTGGTCGTTCACCCCGGTCACGGTAATTATAACGGCACTCTGGTCAACGCCCTTGCATGGCATTTCAAGGATAATCCGGATTATGATGTGTCTGATCCGCGTATGGGACTCGTACACAGGATTGATAAGGATACCAGCGGACTGCTCGTGGTGGCGAAGACCCCGTATGCCAAGACCAACCTCGGTATGCAGTTCTTCAGGAAGACGACCAGCCGCGAGTATGTGGCGGTGGTGTGGGGTGTGCCCGAGCCTCAGTCCGGACGAATCGAGGGCAATATAGGCCGGTCGATACACGACCGCCTTCAGATGGCCGTGTATCCGGTGGGCAGTGACCAGGGCAAACATGCCGTGACCCACTATCAGGTGCTGGAGAATCTGGGATATGTCTCTGTGGTGAAATGTGTGCTTGAGACGGGGCGCACCCATCAGATACGGGCCCATTTCAGGCATATCGGCCATCCGCTGTTCAGTGACGCCCGTTACGGGGGTGACAAAATACTCCGTGGTGTCAAGTCAGGGAGTTACAGCAAATTCGTCAACAATTGCTTCGAGATATGCCCCCGTCAGGCGCTCCACGCCCGCACATTGGGATTCGTACATCCCACGACAGGGCAGGAGATGCATTTCGAGGCTGCTGTCCCAGCCGATATATCGGCCCTTATTGAAAAGTTCAGGCATGTGGAGATATGATGCTGAATCCGGCTGTCAACATCAGTAGGATCAAATAACAACAGAAAAACATACAAAACACAAAGAATGCACAAATGAAACTGAAAAGTATTGGTGTGTGTACACTGGTCGCACTCCTTGCGGTGAGCTGCGGCAGAAAATCTGAAGATGCAGACGTGGCGGTGGATGAAAACGGTATCCCTGTGTCAGTGTCAGAAATATTGATGGGAGATTCGTGCAGGATCGACACCATTTATGCCGGCGGGGACAATGTGTATATGATGGTGAATAATCCGGATTATATGCAGAGGATCCTGTTCGACAGACACGGCGTGATCGCTAATAACCCGACACTGACGGTCGACAGTCTGTCAGAGACGTCATTCCGTATAGGTGATATTCTCAATTCAATAGTGGTCATTTTCACGATCGAAGATAATATTGAGGCCTTGCGCGATATGTTTCCGGTGTATCCCGATTATACGACGGTGACTTACGCAAAATCACAGGCCGAGCCAGAGCCGACGATATTCTCGCTCTGTGTGAGTTCGCCTGATGACAAGGTGGCAAATGCCGCTGAGATCAGACAATGGGTGGCGTCGGAGATCGACTCCGTCTCCTTCAACGGGTCATTCGAGGCGTTGGGCGAGCACCTTGCCAAAGATATGAATGAGTGTGTGGCGGGTACGGGATCTGTCTTTACGATGTACGATAATCATAGCGCTATGATATATTTCAAGACGGAGGCTTTTGTCACGTATCTGAATATGTTCAGTACTTTTCTGGGAGGCGCCCATGGAATGTACGGCTACAGCTTCCCGACCTATCTGACTCAGGAGAATCGCGCCCTCACTGTCGATTATGTGTTCGAACCCGGTACTGCTAACGACATCAGGGAGCTGCTTTATGAGTCGTTGCTCTCCGATGTCGATTTCACATCGAATAATAATATCAACAGCAAATCACAGCTGAAATCCTATATCGGATCACAGCTGTATGGCGAGATATTGCCGATTCCGGATCCCGGTCTGTTGGCCAAGGGGATGGTGTTCTGTTATCAGCCCTACGAGATCGGCAGTTTTGCCGACGGTGCCTTTCAGCTGGTAGTACCATACGGCAAGCTCAAGCCCTATATGACGGATGCCGGAAAAAAGTTGATACCGTAATTAGACAAGATACTGTTATTGAGGTATAAAAAAAGAGGGCTTTTGCCGAGGGCACTGAAAAAGATGCCAAATTTGGTATTTTCCCTCTGAAGAGACTAAAATGAATGGTTCGCCAAGTCCGTTATACAATACTTCGTTAAAATTTAATTTATGCCGTTGAAAATAAATGAGTTAG
>CAZBWZ010000038.1:0-19988 GCA_964495725.1 uncultured Bacteroides sp. | reverse complement strand
TGTCAAAGAGGGTGAATACCTGACCGAGCTGCTTGTAGGGGTCGGGATTGCCGAACCGGCACATCGAGTAGCTGTCCCAGAGCACGCCGTAGTTGTTGGTGGACACGACGAACGGCACCGATACCTTGGTATTGTACTGAAACAGCTCTTCATTCTTGCCCTTGTAATTGAATTCGTCGGCCTGATGCTGACCGAGGCCGTAGTATCCCTCGTCGTCATCGAGTGACTCCCACCGCTGTGTCACGGTGTAGGCCTTGCGTCCGTCCACCTCGATTGGCTTGAATGAGCGCGCCTCCTCGGCGAGCACGAGATTGCCGTTTTTGTCGTAGAAACTGACATCGCCGGTGGCGAGATTGACTGACGCGGTGACACTGGCTGTGGTCACCGATACTTTACCGTCGCCCTCCGTTACCTTGTAGGGGGCGTAAGCGCTCTGAGGCACCACCACGAGGCTGGTGGAGTCGGCAAATGTGGCATCGGGGGTGGCTGAAACACGTATCAGTTTCTCGCCGAGCACCTGCAGACGCACATTCCGGGTGGCCATGGAGTCGATCTGGTAGAGTGTCACCTCCACGCCGCGGTCGGTCTTGCGGTAGTTGCTGGCAGCTGTGGCATCCGCGCCCAGAAGGCATACGAGAGCGGCTGCTGTTACACTTCTAATCATCGCTAAATGTTGGTTTATGATTGATTATTATTAATTTAAGGTAAGTGAGGAGTGATGCTGTAAATCAGATACAAAGATAATTAAAATACATTTTATTATGAAATAATTGCGGGAATTTATCACAAAAAGTCGGTATATGAAGGAATTTTGCTAAATTTGCATCATCATGAAAGGAACGATACTTGCTATACTGATCGTGCTGATAGGCTGGAGCGGCCTGTATGCACGGCAATATTCTGTGGCTGACATACCCAATGTGCAGCTGGCCGACAGCACACGTCTGCTCTCCAATCCCGACGGGATAGTGTCTGCGGCGACGGCTGCCGAGATTGACTGCCTGCTCACCGACATACGCCGGCGCACCGGGGCCGAGGTGGCTGCGGTGGTGGTGGATGATATAGACGGCGATGACATCAACGACTATGCTACCGAGCTGTTTACGGAGTGGGGCATAGGAGACAAGGATGGTGACACCGGCGCCCTCATCCTCGTGGCCAAGGACAGGCGCAAGGCTGTGATCCGCACCGGCTACGGCATGGAAGGTGTGTTGCCCGATATCCTGGCGGGGCGTACCCTCAATGATGTCATGTTTCCGGAATTCAAGAATGGTGACTACGACAGCGGTATGCTGTCGGGCGTAAGGGAGATACACCGTATCACCACCGAGCCCGGGGCGGCTGACGAGCTGTTGTCGCAGCTCAAGGAGAAGGATAAGGCCGAGCTGAGGAGCGGCCTGATGACGTATCTCACAGTCGGATGCTATGCCGCCGTGGTGTTGCTGATCGTGCTGATCGTGTTTGTGCTCAGGCTGGGAAAGAAGGATGACAGCGAGAAATACCGTGCTACGGATCGTCTGAATCTTGTGGTGTGGGTGCTGACTATCCTGTTTTTAGGTGTGCCGCTGATTGTATCGGTGCCGTTTACGCTGTTGAGGCGTCACTGGCGTGACCATGCGCGTAAGTGTCCGCGTTGCGGGGCCAGGATGCATAAATTAGATGAGGTCACCGATAATCAGTATCTCTCGTCGGGTCAGGATGCCGAGGAGAGGGTGAAGTCGGTGGATTATGATGTGTGGCTGTGTCCTAAGTGCGGCGACACCTTGGTGTATGCCTACGAGAATACCCACTCGAGCTATACACGCTGTCCGTATTGCCATGCCAAGACTATGGCGCAGCTCAGCGACCGGGTGATCACCCAGCCTACCACCCACAGCACCGGGGTGGGACGCAAGGTGAGCCAGTGCGCCCACTGCCAGCATACGCTGACGAGCGATTACATAATACCCAAGCTGGCGGTGCCGGTGATGGTGGTCGGCTCAGGCCACGGCGGAGGCCACGGCTTCGGCGGAGGTGGCTTCGGCGGAGGTGGTTTCGGCGGCGGCTCGACCGGCGGCGGCGGTGCTTCCGGCGGTTGGTAAGTTTATGATATTAATTTAATCTGTGTAGATAATGAAAAAATCAACAATTGTGGTAATTGTGGTGGTGGCCGTGCTGGCCATCATCGCGTTCAATGGCTGCTCCGCCTATAATGGTATGGTGAGCCAGGAAGAGGGAGTGGATCAGGCTTGGGCTAAGGTGGAGGTGCAGTATCAGCGCCGTCTGGATCTTATCCCCAATCTGGTCAATACCGTGAAGGGCTACGCCGAGCATGAAAAGGAGACATTTGAGAATGTGACCAAGGCGCGCGCCGGACTGACGGATGCGTATAATATGGCCAATGATCTGAAGAATGTCGATATGACGGATCAGCAGAATTTTGAGAAGTATACCAATGCGCAGGCTGATCTCAACAAGGCTTTCAGTATCTATGTCAATGCTGTGAAGGAGGCGTATCCTGATCTGAAGGCTGATAAGCAGTTCAGCGAGCTGCAGGTGCAGCTGGAGGGTACCGAAAACCGCATCGCTACGGAGCGCGGCAGGTATACCGATGTGGTGAAGGAGTATAATACGAGTATCCGCCGCTTCCCGGCCAGGATCTGGGCAGGGATGTTTGGCTTTAGCCCCAGACCTCAGTATCAGGCCGATGCGGCTGCCGCTACAGCCCCTAAAGTGGAATTTTAGGGGATTGCAGGGAGCTGAAGCTCCTGCGCACTCTCAAATAATATCGGGGCGCGATCCGGTGAGGATTGCGCCCCCGGTTTTTTTTTGTGGCTATTCTACGAGGGGGATGTAGGCGGCGTAGCCGGCGGCGGCCATTTCTTCGATGGGGATGAAGCGCAGGGATGCGGAGTTGATGCAGTAACGGAGTCCGCCGTCGGTGGTGGGGCCGTCGGGGAAGACGTGGCCGAGATGTGCGCCGCTGGAGGCGGAGCGTACCTCTGTGCGGATGCGCCCGAATGATGTGTCGGTGTGCTCGGTGATGAGGTCGTCGCTGATCGGGCGTGTGAAGGCCGGCCATCCGCAGCCTGAGTCGTATTTTCGTGATGAGACGAAGAGCGGGGTGTCGTCGGTGATGTCTACGTATATGCCGCGACGGAATTCATGGTCGTATTCGTTGACAAAGGGGCGCTCGGTGGCTCCGTTCTGAGTCACTTCCCATTGCAGTGGTGTGAGGCGGCGGCGCAGCTCATCTTTGTCATCTGTCGTGCGCGTGTGCAGGTTACGGGCCTCGTTGAAGAGGGCGCGGTCGATGTGGCAGTATCCTCCGGGGTTGTTGTAGAGGTAATCCTGATGATAGTCTTCGGCGGGGTAGAAATTCTGCAGCGGAGCCACTTCTACGGCCAGGGGTGCGGAATAGCGGCGTGCGACGGTGGCTACCAGCGCGTCTATCACCTGCAGGTCGTCGGGGTCGGTGTAATAGATGCCCGTGCGGTATTGTGTGCCGATGTCATTGCCCTGCCTGTTGAGAGACAGCGGGTCGATGCTGCGGAAATATAGGGCGAGCAGGTCGGACAGCGCCACCTGTGCGGGGTCGTATTCCACCATCACGGTCTCGGCGGCGCCGGTGTCGCCGCTGCATACCATCCGGTATGTGGGGTCGGGTACGCGGCTGTTGGCATATCCGGCTGTGGTGGCCACGACGCCCGGCACGAGTGACATGAGATGATCCGTGCCCCAGAAACATCCGCCGGCGAGATATATTTTCTTGATATTTCCCATAATGTAATCAGTGAAGTTAGTGATACAAATATAACAAATTCGACAGGAAATGGAAATATGTAGCGTGTTAATTTTGCTAATTTCAATTTTATGCCTATCTTTGGAGCCAAGCTAATGCCATAAAAATAATCATGTATCACGCTGAGACAGATGCCGGAGGGCATGGCCAGATATTTGGATTTATTGGCGATTATTTATTCAAAATGGGAAATTGGCTTGCTGTGAATGGTAAAAGTCAAAAAATAATGTTAACTTTGCGGTGAAATCCGTTAACAAACAAAAAAGAACCTATGACATTCTGGCTTATAAACGTCGTCGCAGTGTTGCTGCTGTGCGTGCTGTGTGCGGGTATTATTATTCCGCAGATATTGTTGATATCTTTCAGAAAGCAGTTGTTCGATATCCCTGATTCCCGTAAGATACATACTGTGGCTGTGCCCCGTCTGGGAGGCCTGGCCTTCATGCCTGTGGTATTCTTTGCTACGATGCTGGTGTTTGCCATAGAGACGAGCTATAACAGTAAGCTGATGTTGCAGGAGGTGATGCCCGAGGCCTCCACGTTCTCGTTTTTTGCGTGTGCGGTGCTGATCCTCTATGTGGTGGGTATGGCCGATGACCTGATCGGCATCAAATACCGCGCTAAGTTCGTGGCTCAGATACTGTGTGTCATCTTCATGATTTTAGGCGGAGTGTGGATCGACAACTGGGCCGGAATCCTCGGCTTAGACGAGGTGTCGCCGTGGTTTGGCATTCCGTTTACTCTTGTCGTAGCCGTATATATCACCAATGCCATCAACCTTATCGACGGTGTCGACGGCCTTGCCTCGGGATTGTGCAGTATCGCCCTGCTTACCTACGGAGTGATGTACTTCCTGCTGGGGCAGTATATCTATGTGGTGCTCGCCGCCGGCACATTGGGTGTGCTGATACCGTTTTATTATTATAATGTGTTCGGCGATGCGCGTAAGCAGAAAAAGATATTCATGGGCGACACCGGATCGCTGACCATCGGCATGGTGGTGGCATTCCTGAGCATCCATATGATTCAGACCCCGACCTCATCGGTGATAGGCCATGCCAATGTGGCCGCGATAGCGTTCGTGCCTCTGCTTGTGCCCTGCTTTGATGTGCTCAGGGTGTACGGCGAGCGTATCGTCAACCACCGCAATCCCTTCCTGCCCGACAAGCGTCATATTCATCACAAGCTGCTTGAGCTGGGCCTGTCGCAGCGTCGCACCATGGTGTATATAGTAATAGCCTCGCTGATATTCACCGCCGTGAATATCTGGCTGTCGATGTTTGTCAATATCACGATATTGCTCTTTGGCAATATGGCGCTGTGGGTATTCATGATGATAGGGCTCAACAAGTCTATCGGCAGGAGAAAGCGCGCCAAAGCCAATGGCAACGCCGCCTGAGGTTATCAGACCTTATGCACAACGAGGGTGTATCAAAATAGGAAATTCAAAGAAATGTAGGGACATCGCATTGCGATGTCCCTCTGAGTATCAGTGTGCTCTCATAACATGCCAAAGGCATGTCCATACAAATACCCTCGTTGTGTATAATGACACGGAATGCAAAGCGTGGCCATGCACAATAAAAGGAGGCGGGATGCGTTAATTAATGTATGATGAACCGCGTCAAGCTGATACTCACAATCATAATCATGGCAGTGACTGCCCCGATGGTACAGGCCCGCAAGCACCTCAACGACAAGGTGCTGAATAAGCCGTACGCCGATCTGCGCAACTGGCATCTCGGATTCTCGGTGGGAATGCACACCCAGAATCTGCTCTTCACCCACAACGGCTATATAACCGACGACGGAGAGGCGTGGTTTATGGAGCAGCCGACCTATTCGCCCGGATTCTGTGTCAACGGTATGCTTGACCGCCGCATCAGCAACAACTTCTCGCTGCGCTTCTCTCCCGGCATGTATTTCGGTAACCGTGACATCACCTTTCGCGAGAGTGTGAGCGGCGACACCGAGCGACAGAATCTTAAGTCGACATTTCTGGTGTTTCCGGTGGATGTGAAATTCGCGGCCGACCGCTATCAGAATGTCCGTCCATACGTGACAGCCGGAGTGATGCCGGCCATCGACCTCTCGAAGAAGCAGAACGACCTGCTCAAGCTCAAGAGCAACGACTGCTATATCACCTTAGGTATGGGGTGCGATTTCTATCTGCCGTATTTCAAGCTGATACCCGAGCTGAAATTCTGTTTCGGGCTCAGCGACGTGATACAGCACGACCGCCCCGACTTGCAGGATGACCCTACCAAGCTGAAATTCACACAGTCGCTAAAGAAGGCGACCTCGCGTATGATAGTGCTCACATTCTATTTTGAGTAAAGATGGAGACGCGCAATATATTATCCGGAAAGATACGGGCGGCGAAGGCTGCGGGCAATGCCGCGAGGCGGCTTGTGGCGGTCGTGGCTGCCATAGCCGCCGTGACGTGTGCCATGGCTCAGACCGATGCCCAGTTCTCGCAGTATTATGAGGTGCAGCAATTCTACAATCCGGCGGCCGTCGGCAACACCGACAATATAGCTATCCGGGCGGGTGGCCGTATGCAGTGGGTGGGCATAGACAATGCCCCCGTGTCGTTTGTCGGTGCGGCCAACATGCCCATGAAGATAGGCAAGAAACGCATAGGATTGGGTGTGGTGGTGGACACCGAGAAATACGGACTCTTCAACTCGCTTAGCATCGGGGCCGACGTGGCATATAAATTCAGGAAACTCGGAGGAGAGTGGGGCGTGGGCCTCAGTCTGGGCATGTATGACCAGCGGTTCAGGGGCTCGGATGTGGAGCTGCCCGATGATGACGACTATCACCAGGGGGCGGACGACGCCATACCCACCCAGGATATCCACGGCACGGCCCTGGATGTGTCGGCGGGAATATGGTACACGCGCCCCAATGTATGGGCGGGTCTGTCGGCCACACACCTCACATCGCCCACCATCAACATGAAGAGCGAAGGCACCGAGGGCACCGAGCAGCTCGTCAACTATGAATTCAACGCCCCGCGCACCCTATATTTGATGGGCGGATGCAATATTCCGGTGAAAAATACGTTATTTGAATTGATGCCGTCGGTATTGGTCAAGACCGATTTCACCTTCTACACAGGCGAGGTGGATCTCAGGGCCCGCTACAACCGATTCCTGATATTCGGCGTGGGCTACAGATGGAACGATGCCGTGAAGGCGACCGTCGCAGCAGAGATCAAGGATTTCTTCGTGGGATATGCCTTCGACTACTCCACCTCGGCTATCGCCAAGGCCTCGTCGGGCAGCCATGAGGTGTTCCTGGGTTATTCGATGAAGCTTGACCTGTCGGACAAAAATAAAAACAAGCATAAGAGTGTGCGTATAATGTGACATGGCCCCGGGCTGATACCAGACGCACCGATATATAACAAAAACCATCTTGCAGACGAAAAACATGAAAAATATCGTAAGAATACTGCTCTTTATAGGCGTAATGGCCACCATGGCCGCATGTGCCTCAGGCGGTGCATCGGGTGCCGGTGGCGAGGTCACCGGCGTGAGCGGCTCGTCATGGGCCGAGCCCACACCATACGGTATGGTGCTGATCGACCGTGGCTCCATGAAGATGGGCGTGAGCCAGGGCGACAGCGCGTGGAGCCTTGAGGCTGATCCGCGCGGCATATCGGTCGACGCCTTCTGGATGGATGAGACTGAGATAACCAACAGCAAGTATCGCCAGTTTGTGTTCTGGGTGCGCGACTCCATCATCCGCGAGCGTCTTGCCGATCCGGCCTACGGCGGCAACGAGGACTTCAAGATCGAGGAGGACAAGGACGGCAACCCCGTGACTCCCCACCTCAACTGGAACAAGGCCATACCCTGGCGCAACCCCAACGAAGACGAGCAGAGGGCCATCGAGAGTGTATACCGCACCAATCCCATCACCGGAGTGCGCGAGCTCGATGCCGACCAGCTCAACTACCGCTATGAGGTGTACAACTTCACCGAGGCCGCCAAGCGCAAAAACCGCCTCAACCCCAAGCGCCGTGTCTATAATACCGACAAGGAGACCCCGACAACCAATCCCATGATCTCCAAGGATACCGCATACGTCAACGACGAGGGCGAGATAATACGCGAGACAATCACCCGCGAGCTCTCAAGCGACTATGACTTCCTCAACACATACATTGTGAATATCTATCCTGACACCACATGCTGGGTCAACGATTTCGAGAATTCATACAATGAGCCTTACGTGCGCATGTATTTCTCTCACGGCGGCTACAGCGAGTATCCCGTGGTGGGAGTGAGCTGGGAGCAGGCCAACGCGTTCGCCGCATGGCGCACCAGCTTCCTGCGCCGCGCCCTGGGCCGCGACGGCATCTATGTCGAGCCCTACCGTCTGCCCACCGAGGCCGAGTGGGAATACGCCGCCCGAGCCGGTGTCACCGACAACCAGTATCCGTGGGAGGGCGATCTCACCCTCAGCGACGACAAGGGATGCTTCTATGCCAACTTCAAGCCCCAGGAGGGTAACTACTCCAAGGACGGCCATGTGATCACCTCGCGGGTCGGCACCTACGCGCCTAATGATTTCGGTCTGTATGACATGGCCGGTAACGTGAGCGAGTGGACGTCAACGGCATTCACCGAGAGTGTGGGCAAGCTCACCGGCGATCTCAACCCCGAATACCGCTATGACGCGGCCAAGGAGGATCCTTATCGCATGAAGCGCAAGATCGTGCGCGGCGGCTCGTGGAAGGACGTGGCCCATAACATACGCAGCGACCTGCGCATGTGGGAGTATCAGAATGAGCAGCGCTCTTATATTGGATTCCGTTGCGTGCGCTCGCAGATCGGCTTCGCCAAGGGTCAGAAGAGCAAGAAATAAGATATAACGCACGGCTACCGGCCGCCAGAAAACACCAATCATAAAACTTACCCAAATGGGAAAGACCGCAAAAAAGAAAAAGCCGGGATGGATATCCCGTTTCATATCGAGCGAAAAAGGACAGCGATTCTTCAACTTTGCCTATAGTATAGGTGCCGCTATCGTGATATGGGGCGCGCTCTTCAAGATCCTGCACCTGCCGGGCGGCAATATGCTGCTGTCGATAGGTATGGGCACCGAGGTGATGATGTTCCTTCTCACCGCCTTCGACCGTCCGCCTAAGGAATACAAGTGGGAGCAGGTGTTTCCAGAGCTCGAAGGCAAGGAGGCTGAGGAGGCCGGCCATGCAGCCGGCGATAAAGCCGGAAGGGCCACCGGGCATATAGGGGACGGTGGTGATAACACCACATATATCATCGACGAGTCACAGCCCGCGGGCATCGCCACAGGCCTGCTGCCGGGCGCACAGGTGGCTGATGCAGCCGCCCGGATGACCGACATAGCCTCGGTGACAAGCCGGTATATCGAGCAGATGAGCGCCATCACTACCGAGATCGAACGTCTGCGCCAGACCACATCGGCCCTCAATGATGTGTCGGAGGTGCTGCTCAATTCCTATCAGGCCATCACCCGCCACAGCAACGAGATCAACGACAGCAGCACAGGCTATGTGGAGGAGATGCAGAATCTCAACCGCAATATCAGCGGCCTCAACACCATCTACGAGATACAGCTCAAGAGCGTGTCGTCGCAGCTCGATTCCATCGACCGTGTCAACCGGGGCATCAAGGATATCCGCGACATGTATGAGAAATCTGCCCGTCAGAGCACACGCTATGCCGAGGAGACCGAGAAGATGGCCCGCTATATGCAGCAGCTCAACTCTGTGTATGAGAAGATGATCACGGCCATGACCATAAATATGTACCGGCCAATGATGGGAGCCGATATGGCCGCACCCGCCTCTGCCGCTCCGCAGGCTCAGGCACCTCAGCAGCCGTCTGAGCCGGCATACGAGTGATCTTGCCGCAAAAAAGAAACGTATAAGAAAAGTACACAATAATATACAGTAAATGGGAGCTAACAATACACGCCTGTCGCCACGTCAGAAGATGATAAATCTGATGTATATCGTGCTCACGGCCATGCTCGCGCTCAATGTGTCGAGCGACGTGCTCGACGGATTCGTGCAGGTACACGAGGGGCTCCGGCGTACCAACCATAACATGGGCAACCGCAACGACGGCCTGTATCATGAGCTGGAGTCTTTTACAGCCGACAACCCGGCCAAGGGGCAGATGTGGCTCGACAAGGCAACGGAGGTGAGGGAGCTCACTGCCGCTCTCTACCAATATGTCGATTCGTGCAAGCTGGCCATCGTACACAAGGCCGACGGCGAGAACGGCGACCCCGAGAATATCATCAACCGCGATGACCTGGAGGCCGCGTCGGTGGTGATGCTGCCTCCAGGCGGCAATCTCGGCAAGGCTCTGCGCGAGCGCATAGATACATACCGCGACCATATCACCACTGTATTCCCTGACTCGCTCAGGCGCGCCACAATCAGCGAAGCGCTCTCCACGAGCCCCATTCTGGCAAAGGGTACGCTCACACCCCAGACATGGGAGGAGACCCAGTTTGAGCAGAAACCGGCCATCGCCGCCGTGACCCTGCTCACCAAGCTGCAGAACGACATACTCTATGCCGAGGGCATGGCCCTGCAATCTCTGCTCTCGCAGGTAGATGCCGGTGACCTCAGGGTCAACGAGCTTAACGCTTTCGTGATACCCGAGTCGCGTATCGTGATGCGCGGCAGTCCGTACAAGGCCAATATCGTGCTGGCGGCGGTGGACACCGCCTCGCGTCCGCAGATATTCGTGGGAGGGCGTGAGCTTGCCGGTGGTGTCTATCAGGCTACCGCAGGCGCGCCGGGTAATTTCAACTACTCGGGCTATATCAATGTGCCGCATCCCGACGGCACGGTGAGCCGCCACAATTTCGAGTCGTCGTATACCGTGATCGAGCCTACCGCCACCGTGTCGGCCACGATGATGAATGTGCTGTATGCCGGTATCGACAACCCCATAAGCATATCGGTGCCGGGCATACCTATGTCGTCGGTATCGGCCACGATGACCAACGGCACGCTCACCCGCCAGGGCGACACATGGATAGCGCGTCCGCAGGCCGTGGGGTCTGACGCCGTGATCACCGTCACGGCCAATCAGGACGGCCACACCAGCACTGTCGCCACCAATACTTTCAGGGTGAGGAAGCTGCCGGATCCGACACCTTTCATCGCCTACAATGACGGCAAGAATCTCAACCGCTATAAGGGCGGCAAGCCTTTCTCCAAGACCTTGCTGCTGAGTTCGCCGGGCCTTGAGGCCGCCATCGATGACGGATTGCTCGACACGAAATTCAAGGTGTTGGGATTCGAGACCGTGTTCTTCGACCAGATGGGCAACGCGATGCCCGAGGTCAGCAACGGAGCGGCATTCTCGGAGCGCCAGCGCCAGCAGCTGCAGCGTCTGTCGCGCGGCAAGCGGTTCTATATATCGCGTATCCGCGCTGTGGGGCCCGACGGCATCACCCGCGACCTCTCGCCCATGGAGGTGATAGTCAACTGATATCCAATGTCACCCCGACGGTATAATTCATATTACATCTGAAACCAACAGAATAATCCAATATAATGACCACCCTGAAACGATTAATCATATTAGCATTCGCTGTTGCCGCGTTCGCTGCCGATTGCCTCGCGCAGCAGGACAACAGCTCAAACAGCGGCGTGATGCGTCGTGACGGCAATTCGCGTCGCGGCACCGAGGCCACCAACTCCGGTGTGAGCCGGCGTATGCAGGACCGCTACGGCGACAACGGGTCTATCACCGACGCCGATGTACAGTGGATGCGTGTAATCTACCGCCAGATTGATCTTAACAAGGATAAGAACGCTCCGCTTTATTTCCCGGAGGATCCGATCGACGGTCAGGAGAATATGTTCCGCATCATCATGCGTCTGCTGTGTGACAATGAGATTCCGGCCTACGAGTATCTCGACGGCCGTGAGATTTTCACCGACAAGTATCAGGTGAAGATGGCGGATGTGTTCGACCGGTTTCATATCATCAATAACAAGGCCAAGGGTTGGTCGGAGAAGAATCCGCGTTATGTGGTGGACGAGAGCGATGTGCCTGCCAATGAGGTACTGAGCTACTATATCGTGGAGCGCTGGGAGTTTGATACGCGCAGCAACCGTATGCGCACGGTGGTGGAGGCCATCTGCCCTGTGTTGCACCGCACGGGTGATTTCGGAGGCGATGCCATCAAGTATCCTATGTTTTGGGTCAGGTATTCTGATCTGCGTCCGCATCTGGCCCATCAGCCGATATTCGTCAGCGATGACAATAACCTGCCCACATGCACCTATGACGACTACTTCACTCTCACCATGTACGACGGCGATATCTACAAGACACGCAACCTGCGCAACCGTTCGCTGATGCAGATGTACGATGATCCTGATGCTCTGAAGCGTGCCCAGGACAGCATACAGGCCAGTCTCGATTCGTTTGAGAAGAAGCTGTGGGTACCTGACCGCGAGGAAATCATAGCCGAGCGCGAGAAGAAGGAGAGCAAGGATAAGGAGGAGGCCGCCGAGCCTGATCTCGGCAGTGTTGTGGTGGCTCCGGATGCCACACCGGCATCTGAGGGCGAGGCCAAGGAGGCAAGCGAGCCGCAGCCCGAGAAGAAGTCGGTGCGCAGCACTTCACGCTCCGGCAAGTCGAATGCGCGCAAGAGTTCCAAGCCTAAGAAGGAGCCCAAACAGAAGACCGTAAAGCCCTCGTCGTCTAACAACGCCGTGAGGTCGGTAAGGCGCAAGAAATAACCCCCCAACGTATTATAAAGACACAAGAGAGGCGATGTCAGCGACATCGCCTCTCTTGTGTGTATGCATGTGTGTATGCATGTGTGTATGCATGTGTGTATGAGTGTATGTGTGCGTGTGTGTCCCAATGCTGTTTACTTATTTTGTGGATAGAATCTGAGGTGGGATCCGAGGCTACGTGATCGAGAGGGTGTATCAAAATAGGAAATTCAACGAAATGTAGGGTCATCGCTTTGCGATGTAGCGCTGAATATCAGTGTGCTCTCGATTAATCGCGTCCCTACGCTGATGTAGGTATATAAAGAAAGACCCGGAGCAAACGCTCCGGGCCAGGATAGGATGAAGAATTATTTTATTCCCAACCGGGATTCTGCTTGAGTGTTACGCCATGTTGGTCGTAGAGCTTCAGCTCATCCGACGGGATGGGGAAGAAATACTGGCGCTCGTTGAACTCGCGCTTCTGACCGTATGAGCAGTCAAGGTATTCACCCAGGAGGGGTGTGCTGCCAAGCTGTGTACCGGGCACCATAGATACGTTAGCACCCTGGATTATACGAGGATACTTGGTGGTATCGAGGTGGTCGAGCATATGCCAGCGCACGAGGTCCCAGTAGCGGATGTCATCATCCATCATCAGCTCGCAACGACGGCAGCGACGGATCTCCCAGATGAGGCTCGATACGCCTACGTCGTTGAGGGGATCGTTAAGAGATGAAAGATGTGATACAGTACACTTTGATGTGTCGATGCCCGCACGCTGCCACAGAGGCACCATGTATTTGGTGAGGTCGGCATCAGTGAGTTTGCCGAGCTCAGCCTTTGCCTCAAGGATTGCGAGGTAGAGACGTGCGCCCCAGTAGAGGGGAGCGCAGGTGTACTGCTTGTTGGTGGTGTTGACATCGGATGCGGGGAGTGTGAAGTTGTTATATTTGCTCACACCATAGCCTGTCATTGACCACTGTGCGGCGGTGTTGGGAGCAGCCCATGTCATACCTTGGAAGATAAGGTGATCGTAGGTGGTCATTGCAAGACGCTTGTCACGTACCTCAAGGAGGTTGGCGATTGATACGCTCTTGCCGTCGGCTGCGAGTTCACCCTTGTCGGTGACAGTGGATGAGAGCTCGCCGTTGCGGAGCAGGAAGCTGTCGAATGCATCGCGTGTGATACCGGCTACACCGTCGCTGGCGTTAGAGTAGTCGATAGTGGAGTGCATGAATACTGAGTTCTCATAGGGCTTCATGAAGATAACCTCGGTGTTGGAGCTGAGGCCTGTGAAGCCGCCACCGTCGGTGCGGAATGCTTTGTAGAGGCTCTCGTAGTCGCTACCGATGGGGTAGGAAGAAGCGATTGCCTCACCGGCCTCCACTGCTTCGCCGAAGTATTTCTGAGCTCTTGCAGCGTCATTCTGATGGTATTTAGCATATGAGCCTTCGTAGAGGCAGATCTCTGCCTTGATAGCCTGTGCGAGGTCTTTAGAGAAGACGGTCTTGCCGCTTTGAGCCGAGATGTGGGCGATTGCGTAGTCAAGATCCTCAAGCACGTAATCCATCACCTGGTTGCGCGGAGTACGGTCTACGTATGATGCCTCGGCCAAGGGATCGAGCACTTCCTTAACCAGGGGCACATCGCCGTAGCGTTTTACCAGAGTGAAATACTGGCGTGCGCGATGCAGACGAGCCTGAGCGATGTAGTTCTCGGCTGCGGAGCCGGTGATGCTACCGCTCTCCACACCTTCGATCACGGAGTTGGCGCGACGGATCTGAACGTAGGGTGAGGAGAAGTCGTTTGATGATGGAGGTACGCTGAGGTTGAGCCATTGTGCGAAAGTGGTGCGTCCGCACTGGTCATCAGTTGTCCATTTGAAGTAGAAAGCGCCGTAGGCGGTACCGTTTCCGTATCCAGTGAAGTCTTCGTAGAACGGATTGATCTGGTTCTCGACATTCACAGTGTTGCTCCAGAACTCAGGATTTACAACCTGCGAAGACAGAGGATAGCGGTTGTCATCGAGGAAATCGTCACAGCCTGTGAGTGTGAGACCCGCGAGAGCGACCGAGCTTAATATGATTAATTTTTTCATTTTTCAGTTTTTTTAGATTAGAAAGTAACCTGAACACCTACAGACATCACGCGCTGCATGGGCACTGTACGACCGAATGTAGCGACACCATCGTTGTAACCCTGCAGGGATTTGCCCGATGTTGTTGCCATCTCAGGATCGAGCTGATACTTGCCGGCTCCGTTGTGGAGGAAGCAGAGGTTGTCGGCGCTGAAGTAGACACGTGCGCGCTGGATGAGAGCCTTCTTGGTGATATTGACGGGAAGAGTATAGCCCACGGTTATGTTTTTGAGGCGGAGGTAGGCCATGCTCACGAGATATTTGCTCTGGGGATAGAAGTTGTAGCAACCGATGCCGATGTTACCGATACGGCCGTTAGCGCCTGCTCCTGAGAACATACGTGGATAATCATTGTCCTGATCGATCTTGAAATCGGTTATCTGACCGTCGGCACCGAAGGTAACCTTGTTGTAAGAGAGCTGGTTGGTGAATGTACCGTAGCCGCTCTGTGACATAGGCACGATGGTAGAACCGGTAGCCCACATGTCACGCTTGCCTACGCCCTGGAAGAAGAGGTCGAGGTCGAAGCCCTTGTAAGCGCCACCGAGGTGGAATGAGTATTCATATCTGGGCAGGGCGTTACCGATCACCTTGAGGTCGCCATGGTCTTCGAGTGTGCCCTTGCCGGAATCGATTTTACCGTCACCGTTGAGGTCTTTGAAGCGAACGTCACCGGGGCCATAGTGGAATGTGCCGCTCTCAAGTGCGGTCTGGTCGGGCACACCTGCTACAGGCACATACTTGCCGGCCTGGGCATCCCATGAGAAGTCAGCCATCTCGAAGTAGCCGTCGGTCTCGAATCCCCAGATGTCACCGTAGTAGGTACCCTCTGTGAACCAACGGCCTGTAGTGTTGTCGGGAGTGAAGGTGTAGATTGTACCGGTGCTGTTATTCCAGCGTGTGATCTTGCTGCGAGCGTCGCCGATGTTGAATGTAGCGTATACGTCGGCATCACCGAATGAGTGATTCCAATTGATAGAGAATTCCCAGCCGTTGGTCTTCAGGCGACCGCTGTTGCTTACAGGAGCGGATGCACCGACCACTGCGGGAGCCGCGCCGCTGCGACCGATCATGTCGTGAGTGTCACGCTGGAACCAGTCGAAACTGAGGTTGAGCGAATTGTTGAGGAGGCCGAGGTCGATACCCACGTCAGTAGTTATGATACGCTCCCATGTGAGAGTCTTCGATACCACTGTAGGCATTGAGTATTCTGTAATCTTCTGGTTGCCGCTGAGCCAGTGTACATTATCAGCTTTGGTCTGCTCAACAGTAGAGATAAACATGTTCTCACCAACGGCTTCGTTACCGATGTGACCGTAGCTTGCTCTTACCTTGGCGTTGCTTACGATGCCGCTCTTCTTGATTTTTTCGAAGTAAGGCTCTTCAGAGAAGCGGTAGCCGGCAGAGAATGAGGGGAAGAATGCCCACTGGTCATCTTGCGGGAAGCGGCTCGAACCGTCGTAGCGGCCGTTGGCCTCGAAGAGGTAGATGCCGTTGTAGTCGTAGTTGATACGGCCGAAGAAACCCGTGGTGGCACGATGTGTGTGGCTTGCGCTTGTGGTGTAGTTTGTGCCGTTGGTGAGGTTGAGGTTGGGGAGGTTGTAGTCAACGAGACCGAAGCGCTGTACATAGTGGTAGCGGTATGTCTCCTGCTCGGCTGACCAACCGGCCATGATCTTGAGGTTGTGTGCCTTGGCGAATGTATTGCTGTAAGTGGCGAATACGTTGGCAGCCCACATGCGGTCGCGTGACGAGCTCTCGGCAGCGTAGGTGTCCTTCTGAGCGTAGTTGGTCCACTCTGACGGTGAAGTCTTACCGCCTACCCACTGTGAATACATTGTGAAGGGGATGCGGGCATCATCGCTGTTCATGTCGGTGATGCTGTATGTGTAGTCGGCCTGGAGCTGGAGTCCGGGGAGGATGTCAGCGATCATGTAGGCCTGCATGCGTGTGCGTGCGTTCTCGGTCTTGCCGTTGTAACCGTTCATACGGTATGTGATCTCGTTACGGAATCCCATGGGGTTGCCCTCGGCGTCGCGGATGTATCCGTAGTTCTCAAACTGCGAGGGGAAGCGCCATACATACTGGTAAGCTGCACGGGCCGAGAGGTGTGGCGCGGTGTAGTCGCGCTGTGAGAAGTTGAAGCGTGCACCGGCTTTGAGGAATTTGAATACCTGTGTCTCGACGTTGGCGTTGGCCATGTAGCGGTGCATTTTGTCGGGATTGTAATTCCAGAGGCCTTCGCGCTCGTCATAGCCGAATGACACGCGGTAGTTGGTCTTGCCGCTGCGGCCTTCGAGGCTGACATTGTGTTTCTGCTGGAAGGCAGTGCCGAAGAGTGTCTTGGCCACATCCCAGTCGGCGTATGAGAGCCATTCGCCTGATTTGAAAGTCTGGCTGTAGTCCCAGTTGGGATTTCCGGCGGGATACTGCTTGTTGTTGGGGTCGAGAGTGTAGTAGTCACCCACGTTGTTCCAGCTCTGGAACGGATGCAGCTCTACAAGCGAGGTGTACTGCTTGCCACCATGCTGCTGCTGCCATGCCTGTGCGAGGGGCAGAAGCTCTGAGTAGTACATACCGAAGATTTCTTCGTCGCGACCGGGGTTGGTGTTGTCGAGAGCCACAAGGAGGTTGTTGACAGTGGTGTTGAACTCGGGCAGACGGGTAGCGGTGCCCCAGCCGAAGTTACCTGAGTATTTAACAGAAACCTTGTCGCTCTTGGCGGCTTGCTTGGTGGTGATGAGGATCACACCGAAAGAAGCGCGGCTACCGTAGATAGCTGAAGAAGAAGCGTCCTTGAGTACGGAGATGTCCTGGATATCATCGGGGTTGAGATAAGACATATCGTCAACGGGCACACCGTCGACCACGATGAGGGGCGAAGATTTGGCACCGTTGGAGAGAGTACCTGTACCGCGGATATTGATTGTGGGGCTGTCGGAGATGTCACCGTTGGCATTGGTGATGGTGAGGCCGGGGACTGCTCCCTGGAGAGCCTTGGCCACATCCTGTACCGGACGGCTGTCCATGGTGCGTGCCACGTCTACGGTGGCTACTGCGCCGGTGAGGTTGGCTCTTTTCTGTGTACCGTAACCCACGACTACAATCTGGTCGAGCTCTTCGGTGGTAGGCTGCAGGTATACCTTCATGCCTTCCGCGGCGGGGAGGTTGACGGGTTTGCAGCCGACATAGCTGATAGTGAGAGTGGTGCCGGGAGCAACCTTGATGGAGAAGTTACCATCGAAGTTGGTGTTGACGGCCACTGAAGGCTTGCCTTTGACGGCAACGGTGGCGCCAATGACCGGTTCGTTGTTCTCGTCAAGCACGGTACCGGAGATAGTCTGCACGGCGCGGCTTTGAGTTTGCGTGGCTTCAGAGGCGTGAGCAGACATGAATCCACTCATCGGGGCTCCGGCCAGCAGGGTCAAGGTCATTAAAAGATTTTTCTTCATAAAAAATAATTGTAACGAAGTTGAAAAGCCATTGGCCTCATGGACCAAGGACACTTGATAATTTGATGTCTGATTATTGTCGCCGGCATCTGAGCAGATGCCTTGTGGCGAAGTCTGATGTTCTTTACTCTCTTAATTTGCCTTTGGGATTAGTATTAATAAATGTATATGTGCAAAGCTACAAAAAACTGAATGATGCTAACAATAATTAGATTAATATTAACTAAATTTAAGACTTTAATCTATATAAATGTTAACGAGTATTAATTTTCGATAAACTGGATTTCAGTTTGAAACTAAAAAGTGTTTAAATCAGCCCCTGTGTACACCATGTTGTGACAATCCATAAGCCCACGGCTATCAGAGCGGCGAGCGCCGCTATCTCCGCGCGGGTGAACACGGGTCGGGATGGAGCGCTCTCGCGGCGCGCGATGACAAAGAAGCATACGCCGGCGAGGTAACAAAGCGATGTTGCGGCGAGCACCTGCAGGCCTCCGGCATAGATAAGCCACAGGCAATAGAGCGAGCATACGATGCCGGCAATCTTGTAGCGCAGGGTAGAGGTGGCCGGGGGCAGATGCAGCAACTCCGCCGGCCTGAACGAAGCCTTGAGCAGAAACAGGGCGCTGAAGAGATAGGCAGGAAGCACCATCATGCTGGTGATCACCACCGCAGCCATATACACCTTTTCGGCTGTCACCACCACGAGTATCAGTGTCTGCATCATCACCGACGCCACCAGCAGTGCGCGCCAGGGCGACCCGTAGCGGTTGAGATGCAGGAGCATACGCGGCATCACGCCCACCTTGGCAGCCTCGCCGGGCACCTGAGCGCAGAGCAGTGTCCAGGCGATGAGACCGCCGAACAGGGCCACTATGATGGCGCATATCACAAAATAATAAGCCCATGGGCCGAGGAGCTGACGCAGCACGTAGGCGATGGACGGATTCTCAAGAGCGGCCATGTCGGCACGTGACATCACGCCGAAGCAGAGCAGCGACACGAGCACGTAGAGCAGCCATGCCAGCAGGAATCCGATTATGCCCGCCTTGCCCACATCAGACTTGCGCTTGGCGCGCGCCGACATCACCACGGCCCCCTCTATGCCCACGAAGCACCAGAGCGTGACCATCATCGTGCTCTTGACCTGATCGGAGAAGGATCCGACAGACGTGTCAAAAGTGGCCGCCGGGTCTGAAAAGAACATGCCGCAGTCAAAGAATATCACGAGCACCACCACCACCAGGGCCAGACACGATAGCTTGAGGGCGGTGATGACGGTGTTGAGGGCCGAGGCACCCTTGACACCGTGTGCCACAATGGCATACATGATCCATATCAGTGCCGATCCGAGCACCACGGTGGGCCATCCGTGGTCGAGCAGGGCAGGAAAGAATACGCCGAGCGAGTCGTTGAGCATCACGATGTATGCCACATTGCCGCAGGCTGTGCATATCCAGTAGCCCCAGGCTATGTTGAAACCGGCGAAATTGCCGAATCCGGCAAGGGCGTACTGATAGATACCGGCGTTGAGGTCAGGCCGCAGGGTGCTCAGCAGCTTGAAGGTGTAGACCAGGCAGAGCATTCCGGCGGCTGTGATGAGCCAAGACACGGCTACCGCACCGGCCTGTGCGCCGTCGGCCATATTCTGCGCGATATTGAAGATACCGCTGCCGATCATCGAGCCGAACACTATGGCGGATATGGCTATCAAGCCGAGTTTATGGGGCTGTGGGTTTGATTTGTCCATCAGGTGATAAATTTGGGTGCAAAATTATTCTTTTTATCCGAGATAATGTCAAAAAAAATTATTTTGCAAATTCAAGAACGAAGTGCAAAAGTTTCGTACTGAATAGCCCCATATTTTTT
>CAZBWZ010000037.1:0-20633 GCA_964495725.1 uncultured Bacteroides sp. | reverse complement strand
AAAATATTGGGAGAAAAAACAGCCTCCATTTTGACCCATAGGAACGAAGTGCTTGCACCTTTTGATGATTGAAAAGTTTTCAATGGACCTAAAGACCATAAATATAATAGTTTATGCTTGGTTTCAGCCTCCATTTTGACCTATACGCCAATAAAAAAACTGAATATTTCAAATTAACAGATCCTGATTTGAAGAAAGCTACAATCGACCAACTGAAGAAATGTATAGCGAATAGCCCATATATGAAATAGCATAACAGGTAGCGCAGGTGACTTCCTTTCACAGATACAACGCTCAGGCATGAAGTGGGCTTTCGGTGTATATAACAACAATACCCGTAAATGGCTTCAATACAAAGAGTATGATGCCGCTAAAATCCGTAAGCTCATGTAATTTCTCATAACAAATTCAACCAAACTCTAAACCTGCGAGAGCCTCGGGGTCAAAATGGAGACATAAAATTCACCAGCAAAAATGGGAACTACACGTAGTGGTATATCAGACGTAATGTTGTGGTATAAACCATAGTATTCCACGGATGTATCTGCATGGTAATTACCATAATATCGCCTCTCCGAGGCTCTCATAGGCGTGGGGTACCAAACCCCAGGTTCCGCTTCGCTCCACCCGGGGTTGCCCACAACCCGCGTCTCCGACGCTCTCGATGATGTTACCTCTATGACCTAAGCTCAATGTCTTCCGACCGTTAGGACGCGGAGGTGTTGCACATTTATCACCTTTCAAGACCTGGCCTCGATTTTTGCCTGACATTGAATGTTTTTGCGTGTGACTCCCGATAGTGTTATATACAACAACGCAATCGGGATTCACAAACACCATATGTCACAGAGTGAAATAATCGTGAAGCATAATTTCTCTGCTCCTCTGCCCCTCAGCGTGAGGCCAACGTAAAGGTCTGCGTGCCATCTGCCTGTATCCCGCGCCGGCTCGCCAGAGCCTACGGGGCTGCCTTCGGAATCCTTACCCATCCCATGATCGCACGCAGAGGGGCAGAGCAGCAGAGAATTTTCAGATTTAGATAATTGTCCGATACGTAATGTGGTCAGCCGCTTCGGGTCCAAATGGCCGATGCGACGTGCTTCTTCTTCTCGACGTGCTCGGGAGAGCCCGGTTTTCAGACGTGATGAAGTATCTTCCTGATATTTCTTCCAAAATGCTGTCGAAAGAACTTAAGACTCTTGAAGCAGGTGACCTGATACATCGCCAGGCCTACGCCGAGGCACCACCACGGGTAGAGTATACCTTGACAGAAAGAGGACATTCGCTTGTGCCGCTGCTATGGCCGCTTGTAGAGTGGGCAAAAACAAATATGAAGCCCATAGAAGTTTCGCGTGACAAATATCCGATAATATAAATATTTCATGGGCTTGCATAGACAGACCCCATTATAGCTCCACCTTTATAGAGTTGGGGTTCTCTTATTTACTATGCCATCGGGGATGGAGGCAGATTGTGCCGAAGGATTTTAAACAAGCGCCTCATCCGATTTTTCTAACAGGGGGTAATGATTTTGGATATTGAGCTGTCTTATATATTAGAGACGTAAGATACCGTATGCAATATCAACTGTAAAGCTAAGGGAAATACCATGAGATTCGTTTATCTGACAATACTGATTCTGCTCTCCTCGGCTGCGTTCGGACAGACGACAGATTCTATCACACTGAAAGAGGTGACGGTGTCGGCCAAGAACGTGATAACCACACCCGACAAAACCATAATAATCCCGACCGCGCAGGTAAAGAAAAATTCATTTGACGGCTACACCATGTTGTCACTGATGAAGGTGCCCGACCTGAAGGTCGATGTTTTCGGCAATATGGTGGCGAGCAATGACGGAACCGGTATCCTGATATGCATTAACGGAGTGGAGGCATCCAATGAAGAGATCAAGGCATTGAATCCCAAGTATGTCAAGAAAATCGACTATTACACAAATTTTGATCCGCGACACCTTCAGGCCGACCGTGTGCTCGACTTTATCGTCAATCCAAGAGAGACGGGCGGCGAACTGATGGTGAGGGCCAACCTGCACCTCAACCTACTGGAGGGCGAAGACATGGTCTACTGGAAAATATTCAGCGGCAATACGGAAATATCGCTGAGTGTAAAAGACAATTACAAGAGATACCGGAATGGAATCGGCAACACGGAGCGCACGGTGATGAGATTTACTGATACGGAAATCATCAGGAACTCGTTCTCCTTACCATCCTTAGAGCGGGATAATGGTGTCGGCGGCGGTGCCACATTACTTCACCGGTGGGACAATGCTTTGTTTAAGGGCGGCATCTCGATCAACAATGTACATGATATCGACAGCAAAGGCAACCGCATATCATACACAGGCGCAGAAATAACAGATGCCGAGTCGCACACCCATGTCCACAAGGACATGACATATACCAATCTCAAATTGCAATACGACCAAGGCTTCAGAAACAAATCGATATTGTCATTCTCCATCAACGCCGGATACAACCATACCGACAACTCCCGGGAATATGCGTCGATAGACCGCTACTGCTCCGACACCGATGAGAAATACTACAGTCTCAGCCCCGGTATCTCCTACACGATGCCTTTCATGGACAAAAAGCTGTCGGTATTCGCCAAAATCAATCATTTCTACGAAAGCTCCCGGCAGGAATATACAGAGAATGACAAGGAATCCGACCAGACATTCACCTACAACGAGACCCTCTTGCAATTGGGCGCGAATATAAAATTCATAAAGGATCTGAGCGCGACAGTCAGATTACAGGACCGTATCCTCTACCGCTCCTCCACCAATATCAACGAGAAATCCGACAAGCACACATTCACACCCTCTGTCATGCTGTCTTACCGTCTGAAAAACGGCGACCGGCTAAGCACATTCTGGACCTCAGGATTATTCAGTCCCAACCTGAGTTATTTCTCAACCGTGGAAAAACGTATTGATGAATTCACTATCCTCGTCGGTAACCCGGATCTCAGACTTGAGGGAATCCTCGACGGCCGGATCTCCTATACCCACTACTGCCCGTGGGGCTATGTTTCGCCGGAAATACATTTCAGCCGCAGGTTTCACCCTGTGTATCAGACATACGTCTGCGACCCGGGCCGCATGGTATACATCCGCACATTTCTCAACGGGGGCAACAGCACCAGTTTCAGCCCCCATCTCTATACGAGCGTCACACTGATACCTGACAAGTTATATACATGGTGCAACGTGGCATACAAATACCGCCAGATACATACTTACACGGCGATCACCCGGCAATGTGTGACCGGCGAGGCCGGATTGACCTATCTGAACAATGGACTGAGCGGAGAGATCTCATGCAGCCTACCGTGGAAGGATCTGCTGGATGACGGTCTCTATGTCAGACGCCCGATGGATCTCAAGCTCAGCCTAAATTATAATCACAGGGGCTGGTCATTCTCTTTCCTTGCGAAGAATCCGCTCTGCAAAGTGAAGCACTCCTACATATATTCACTGCCCGACGGATTTGAAGAGCACAACACCACCCGCGTGCCACAGGTCAACTACAATTATCTTGAAGCACGCATCGGATACCGCTTCTCCTACGGCAAGCAGCACAAGTTTCAGAATGTCGACGTAAACGACCACGCCGGTTCAGCCATTCTCGGATTCTGATCCACCGGCATCCCCACCAACCCGGTATCTGTCTTATCTCAGCTCTACACTAAGACCCATTGCAGAGACCATACGGTAGAATGTCGAAATCGAAGGAATAGTAAGCCCCCTCTCAACACGCGAAATATAGCTTTTGTCTGTACGTTTTTCGCGTGTGATAATCTTCATCATAGGTGCGCGCCTGACGTCATCGGCAGAACACGCTAAAGCTCACAAAAACCCGCAAAAACTTCTTGCGAGGCCCTGGCCTCGGGTTTTTGTGAGTTTCTTTTTGTTTTCGCGTGTGATAATCTTCATCATAGATGCGCGCCTGACGTCATCGGCAGCACACGCAAAAACTCACAAAAGCCCGCAAAAACTTCTGGCGAGGCCCTGGCCTCCACTTTTCAACTCCCAAAATAGAATTCTTTAATCGCTTAGTATGATTTTGCACTTGCCAGTTGACTCTATATAAAATATTTTCCATAGAAAAATTTTTCTATAGAAAATATTTAGCATAACTTTGGAAACAAAAAATGATAGGGATGTATCACAACTACATATTTGATTTCGACGGCACCCTGATGGATACATCGGGTATCATAATGTCTACGATAAAGGCCACCATCCGCGAGATGGGCCTCCCCGCCAAAAGCGATGACGAATGCAGGGCCATAATAGGGATACGCACCGATGAGGCCGGCAGGTATCTGTATCCCGGCAGTGATATCTCCAACCAGGAGTTTGCCCGCGTATTCCGCTCCAACTACGACCGGCTCAAGAAATGCTCGCACGAAGAGACCTTTCCCGGTGTGATTGACACCCTGAGGACGCTCCGTGACGAGGGCCACGGGCTGGCCATAGCCTCAAGCCGCCGTCTGGCCTCGCTGTATGAGTATCTCGACGGCCTCGGCATCAGGGACTGGTTTGAGATGGTGGTCGGAGCCGACAGCGTGACCAAGGGCAAACCCGACCCCGAGCCCGTGCTCACCGTGCTCGGTGCCCTCGGATGGGATCCGCGCGCCACGTTGGTGACAGGCGACGCCGATGTCGACATCATGATGGGCAATGCCGCCGGATGCGACACCTGCGCCGTAACCTACGGCAACGGCTCCCTACACTCGCTCAAGCTCGCCCACCCCTCCTACATCATCGACCGCTTCACCGACATCCTCACCCTCCCCTGATCCTACACGGGTACATATCATCGAAATAGTCAAAGCCATACCTATGATACCGCGCGCCACAGCAAGTTATATAAAATATTTTCTGTAGATATATTTTTCTATAGAGAATATTTGAGGTATATTTGGCAATTATTTATTGATTCACTAATTAATCACTTTTTACCTTACATGAATCTTTACACTACCATCAAAACCCTGACTGGAGCCGTAGTGATGTGCGGCATCTCCGTAGCGGCCAATGCCGCTCCCCTGTCACCGCAACAAGCCATGGCACGTGTGCAATCGTCGCAGACGATACACCGGTTGCCAGGCGACCGCAGCCTGGTGCTGGCCCACACCGAGAAAGCCGGAGGCGAGAACTACCTCTACGTATTCAACCGCGGCACAAGCGGATTCGTAATCGCCTCAGCCGACGACAGGATGCCTGCCGTGCTCGGCTATTCCGACAACGGCATGTTCGACCAGGCCGAGGCCTCGCCCGAACTCAAATGGTGGCTGGAGCAATACGCCGCCCAGGCCAACAGCTGCCTCAGCTCAGCAATCATCCCCGTGAATGCAGTGTCGAAATCACCCGCTCAGCGACCCGCCGTGGCCGAGCTGCTGAAGACCCGCTGGAACCAGGCCGAGCCCTATAACCTTGACTGCCCCGTGGAGAACGGCTACCACTGTGTCACCGGATGTGTAGCCACCGCCATGGCCCAGGTAATAAAATACCACGGCTATCCCGAGACAGGCAACGGCTCCCACTCATACTACTGGAGAGGCACCGAACTGAGCTACGACTACAGCGCAGCCCATTTCGACTACGCCAACATGCCCGATGTATATGATTACTACTCGGATCTGAACACAGAGGAGCAGAACAAAGCCGTGGCCAACCTCATGTATGCCTGCGGTGTGGCCGTGAACATGGATTACGGCTACGGCAGCAGCGGCTCATTCGACTACATGATAGCCTACGCCCTCACCGAATATTTCAACTACGACAAGGACATCCGCTTTCTAAAGAGAGCGTGCTTCTCCGCCGAGGAATGGGATGAAATCGTATACGGGGAAGTGGCAGCCGGACGCCCAGTGATCTACGGCGGCGATTCTGTCGAGGGTGGTCATGAATTTGTGTGCGACGGATATGAAGATGGTTATTTCCATATCAACTGGGGCTGGAGCGGCATCGGTAACGGATGGTTCCTGCTGTCGGCTCTCGACCCCGGGCTACAAGGCATCGGAGGCTTTGAGGGCGGATACGACTACAACCAGGCCATCATCTGTGGCATACAGCCCGATGCCGGCAACCCCGCCACCACCTACCCGATCATAGCTACAGGCGGCCTCAACCCTGACAACGTATATGGCAGTTACGTGTACCTCACTTTCAATGGCTTTATCCTCAACTATTCACCTGTCGATATCACCACTTCGTTATGTCTTAAGGCCGTATCATCTACCGGTGAGGAGACTGTAGCCACAGGTGTCGGACTCACCTTCCCGGGAGCGTCCGGCGGCCAGCTATACGGCTACACCGGACTCACAATGTCGATACCGGCCGTAGGTCAAGGCACCTACACTGTCTCCCTCATGTATCAGGGTCCGGACGGCAACATGCAGCCCGTGCAGATCCCCCTGACCGGAGCCGATCATCTTAATATGACAGTAGATGCCGACGGTAACATCTCATTCTCTCAGGTGGCTCCCGAGCAGCAACCCAAGATCAAGGTCACTCAATTCCAACCTACAACCGAAGTATTACCCGCACAGGAGACCATATTCCGCATCTCTGTAGAGAACATCGGCGAATACACTTACTCAGGCAACATCTACGTACGTGCATTCCAGCCTGACTCAGAAGAGACCTTAGCCGAATACGCCATCGGGCTGGCAATGAATCCCGGTGATGTGTTGAGCGGCTATGTAGGCCTCTCCTTCTTCCTCCCCGACGGTGAGTATGTGCTTCGTTTCTATGACATGTACGGCGAGGCATGCAGCGATGACTTCCCGTTGACAGTAGGCCATCCCGCCGTACTTGCCACATCGATCACCCTCGACAAACCCGTCATCGAAGCTACAGTGGGTGAGACCGTACAGCTCACAGCCACAGTGCTCCCCGACGACACCACCGACAAGACAGTGGCATGGAGCACCTCAGACGCATCGATCGCCACGGTTGACGCCGACGGCAATGTCACCATCGTGGCCAACGGCACCGCCATCATCACAGCCTCGACCACCGACGGCTCAGACCTCCACGCAGAGTGCACGGTCTACGGCCTCACCTCTATCGGCGCCATAACCAGAGGCGACACCACCGTTGACATCTATTCGACCAACGGCCTGCTCATCCGCAAGGATGCCGATGCCGGATACATCAACACCCTGGCAAAGGGTATCTACATCATCCGCACGGCCACCGGCGCTTACAAAATCATGAAGTAAAGCCCCACACACTTCCCCATCAGAGGGTGTATCCGCGCCTAAACAGCCGGATACACCCTTATTTTCACCCCTGGGAATTGACTTTTACGCTTTTTAGCAGTCTAATTTTGCGTCAGACAATAATTTTGACTACCTTTGTAAATTGTGAGATAATATAAAACAAACCATCGTATATGAAATCAATCAGATTGTTCAGCGTGATGCTGATGCTGCTCGTTGCCGCAGCTGCCGGCGCACAGCTCCCCTCAGTGCAGATAAAGACCCTCGACGGCAAGACCGTGGACACCGCCACCCTCTCAAACGACGGTAAGCCCTTTGTGATCTCTTTCTTCGCCACATGGTGCAAGCCCTGCAACCGCGAGCTCAAGGCCATCAACGAGGTGTATCCCGACTGGCAGGAGGAGACCGGCATGAAGCTCATCGCCATCTCTATCGACGAGGGCCAGAATGTGAGCAAGGTGAAGCCTCTGGTAGATGCCGAAGGCTGGGAATACGAGGTGCTCGTTGACGCCAACAGCGACTTCAAGCGCGCTCTCGGCATCCAGAACATCCCCCACGTGCTCATCATCGACGGCCAAGGCAATATCGTAGAGAGCCACTCGGGCTACACCGAAGGCTCTGAAGAGCATATAATCGAGAAAATCCGCGAACTCAAATAAGAAGCCCCGAGACACAATATCACTGACCCGCGATGAGAAAACTGACGGCCCTGACCCTGTGCGCATCATGCCTGACGGCCATCTCCGCACAGGCCGAGAAACCGGTCACCGTACACGGCAGCGTGCAGAGTGACATCCTCTTCCCCGAGACTGACTATACGATCGGCACCGAGAAATACAGCGACAAGGTGCTCACCAACTCATACGCCAACGTAGGCGTGTTCAGCAAATACGTCGACGCCGGCGTGAGAGTGGAATACCTTGAGCACCCACTGCCGGGATTCGAGCCCGACTTCAAGGGCTGGGGTGTGCCGAATATTTATGTCAAGGGCAAATTCAAAGGGGTGGAGCTCACCGCCGGAGACTTCTACGAGCAATTCGGCAGCGGCCTGATATTGCGCACGTACGAAGACCGTTCGCTGGGTGTCGACAACTCGATACGCGGAGCCCGTGTCAAGGTCAACTCGATAAAGGGCACATCGATCACCGCCCTGGGCGGCGTGCAGCGCGTATTCTGGGATTGGGACACCAAATCATCGGTATACGGAGCCAATGTAGACTGGGATGCCAGCACATACATCAGCTCGCTGCGCGACCACGACATCACATTCACCTTCGGAGCATCATACGTGCTCAAGCACGAAGATGACGAGGATATCGTGGTACCGGGCCAGAATTACAAGCTCAACCTGCCCAAGAATGTCAGCTCATTCGACGTGCGCACACAGTTCTACAAGTCAGGTCTCGACCTCAAGCTCGAATACGCGTGGAAAGGACAGGATCCGTCGTTTGACAACAACTACACCTACGCCCACGGCTCGGCGATCCTCGGCTCCGTGACATATTCCAAGCCGGGTCTGAGCTTCTTCCTCCAGGCCAAGCGCAGCGACAACATGGCTTTCCGCAGCCGCCGCTCGCAGGCCCTCACCGCAGCCTTCATCAACAACCTGCCGCCATTCGCCTACCAGCACACCTACACCCTCGCGGCCATGTATCCCTACGCCACACAGGCAGCCCCGGGCGAATGGGCCTTCCAGACCTCATTTGCCTACACATTCAAGCGCGGCACCTCACTGGGCGGCAAATACGGCACCAAGCTGCGTCTCAACGGCAGCTATATATGCGGCATCGACCGCGAGCTCGCTACCGACGACGGCCCTCTGGCAGGCACCGACTGGTGGAAGCCCGGCACCGAGAAGATGGGCGGCACATACTACACCGATGTCAACCTGCAGATCGACAAGAAGCTGACACGCGATTTCCAGCTCAACTTCATGTACATGTTCCAGAAATACAACAAGACCGTGATCGAGGGACATGGCGGCATGATCAACTCCAATATATTTGTGGCCGAAGGCAAATATAAAATCAACAAGAAACTCACACTCAGGGCCGAGCTGCAATATCTACAGACCCCCGACGACGAGCGCGACTGGTGCTACGGGCTGGCCGAGCTATCGGTGCTGCCCTATCTGATGTTCAGCGTATCAGACCAATGGAACCATGGCTCGTCGGACATCCACTACTATATGGCCAACGCCACAGGCACATACAAGGGCAACCGTCTGATGGTGGGCTACGGCCGCACCCGCGCCGGCTTCAACTGCTCGGGCGGTGTTTGCCGCTACGTGCCCGCCACAAGAGGTTTCCAGATTGCTTACAGCTATAACTTCTAACACTCACCTACTATGAAACATAACACTATCTTCAAATCAATCATCGCAGCTCTGGCAGTGGCTCCGGTATTCTGCTCATGCGATGACATCAGCGACAACGACCGCTACATCAACCTGCCGGCCGTAGAGGCCAACCGCACCGTGCTGCTCGAGGAATTCACCGGCCAGCTGTGCATCAACTGTCCGGAGGCCCACGTCATTATCGCCGACCTGCTCAATCTTTATCCCGACAATCTCATCGCTGTGAGTATACACGGCGGTGGTGACGTGTTTTCATACCCGGAGACCCATCCGCGATTCAAGGGGCTACGCAACGATGACGGCCAGGCCTACTGCGACTCCTACAACATACCGGCGCTGCCCGCCGGCGTGGTCAACCGCAACTCCGGCGTGCTGCAATCCAGCCAATGGGCCGGGGCTATCCGCTCGGAGATCGAGCGCCCGACCGACATAGACATGCAGATTACCGCCCGGCTCAACGACGACGGCACCAAAGCCACCATCTCCACCTCGGTGACCCCCTACGACAACATAGAGGGCCACCTGCAGCTGTGGGTGGTGGAGAGCGGAATTGAGGCCCGCCAGATCACACCTGCCGGATACGACAACAAATACGTACACAATCATGTGTTCAGAGGCGTGATCAACGGCCACGACGGCGAGCCCGTAAGGCTCGTGACACGCGAGACCCAGGCCTTCACCCACGAGCTCGACATCCGCGACATCTGGGATGCCGACAATCTGTCGGTGGTGGCGTTTGTCTACAACAGCGACGGAGTGCTCCAGGCCTGCGAAGCCGAGATCGAGAAATAATCAGACAAAAACTGTGGGCCGGTGTTTCCGGCCCACATACCCAATGATATTATCCTAATCAAAACCATTACCGTATGAATAAACTCTTTACCCTTATTCTTGCCGCAGCTGCCCTGCAGACCTCAGCCGCCGTGCCCGAGCTGGTGTTTCGCGGCACTCCCGTGAGCGACAACGCCGAGGTATCCACCGGATATACCATGACCGAGGAATCTGACGAATTCGGCCCCTACTGGATTTACACCCAGGACGCACATCTGTCGGTGCGCGGCGAAAGCTCAAAGCAGGTCACCGTCACCGTGACATCCGCCAACGAGAAAATCGTGCAGTACTGCGGTATCGACGGACAATGCGCACTCCTGTCAAAATCCAACAACTGGACATATACCAAGAGCGGACTCCTCTCTGCCGCATTCAAGGCAGTCACCGACGGCGGACTCACCACAGCTCCTCTCGAAATCGACCGCATCAGCGAGAGCTTCGAGCAGGGACGTGTACCGCAGATGGATGAGATCAAGGTGACCGTGACAGCCAGTTACAACGACTCACCGGCCGAACAGGTCACATGCCACGTGACACTGTCCAACGACGCCGACTCACAGCACGACGGCATCAGCGATGTGGCCGTGGACAATACCGACATCACCTACATCCGCGGCAACATATTGAGCTATAAGGTAGACCACCCCACCAAGCTCGCTGTCTACTCTACCAGCGGAGCACTGGTGATGAGCCGCACCATCAACGCCATCGGCTCGATCAGCCTGGAATCCCTGCATCCCGGTGTATATATCTACACCGCCGGCACCAAGTCAGGCAAGATTATCGTAAGAAAATAAACTGAAACTGAAACTACATAGGGCTCCCCGTCGCCACAGGGCTGACAGGGAGCCCATATTTACATCTCACCAGTGAAGACTATCAACAGGGAAATAGCCGGACTCGCCCTGCCGGCCATAATAAGCAATCTGTCGGTGCCGCTGCTCGGCCTCAGCGACACGGCTATATCCGGACATCTCGGTTCGGGCACATATATCGCCGCCATCGCCGTAGGCTCGATGATGATGAACACCGTGTTCTGGCTATTCGGATTCCTGCGCATGGGCACCACGGGCCTCACCGCCCAGGCCTACGGGTCGGGTAATATGGGCCTGTGTGTCAAGCTACTGCAACAATCCACCGCACTCGCTTTGCTCATCGGCACAGTCATGGTGCTGTGCAGCGGCGGCCTGCTGCAGTTACTCACCCTGCTCATCGACCCAGACCCTGCGGTGGCCGGATACGCCTCGGAATACTTCCGTATATGTATCTGGTATGCACCGGCATCTCTGGCCATGATGTCGGCCTTGGGATGGTTTCTGGGTATGCAGGACACGGTCAGGCCCATGATAATATCGATCGGTGTGAATATTGCCAATATCGCCCTTAGCCTCACCCTGGTGATAGGATTCGGATTGGGATTCAAGGGTGTGGCAATAGGCACCCTCACGGCCAACTGGGCAGGGCTGCTGATTACGGTGTGGCTGGTGTGGCGGTTTATGAGAAAGCACGGCATACACGTCTCGGCAGCGCGCACCGCACGGAGCGACATGTCAAAATTCTTCAGGGTCAACTCCGACATATTTTTCCGTTCGGCTTGCATCATGGGCGTATCGCTGGGCATGACGGCAATCGGCTCACGCATCGATGTCACCACTCTGGCCGCCAACACGATTATGATGCAATTCTTTATCTTCTTCTCGTATTTCATGGACGGTCTGGCATTCACGGGCGAGGCCCTCACCGGGCGATACTGCGGCAGTGGCGACCGCCGCATGCTCCTGAGCGCAGTGCGCCATATTCTGGGCTGGAGCGCGGTAGTGGCCGCGGTGTTCTTCTTAGTCTATGTATTCGGCGCGCGTCTTATCATCGGACTGCTCACCGACCAGACCGATGTCATCGACCTCACCATGTCGCTGTATGTCTTCGTGATATTGCTGCCGCCTGTCACTGTGGGCGCCTTTGTGTTCGACGGTTTCTTCATCGGTCTCACGGCCACACGGCAGATGCTGACAGCCACATCGATAGCCGCCGCCACATTCTTCCTGCTGGCTCTGGTACATCCCTGGCAACCGTCGGTACTCGGCGTGCCCACCAATCATCTGCTTTGGATCGCCTTCCTCGCCTACCTCTTCCTGCGCGGAGCACTGCTCGCCGCCATGTTTCCCCGCACCCTCAACACCGCCCTCAGGCCACACTGACCGCGATGCCGGTGGCGGCGGTGATGCGGTCCGCGATGATCTGGAGCTCCTCACGGGGCACCCGCTCAAGCGACTGCTCGGGTGTGACCCGGTCCACAGAATATATCATTATCTGACGGGGTCGAATACGCCGGTACGCGTCAATGAGCGCGTCTATCTCCACATCGGTGGTGTTGTCCACGGCGACACCGTCGTGCGAGCCGCGTGTCAGCATCGTCTGGATTATGCCATCACCTGCGAACTGTCGCAGCCGCTCCACCACGGCCTCCACAGTGAATCCGGGCGACACGGGCCGGTCGAGCCTTCGCATAGTATCCTCCACAGCGCTGTCGAGCTTGAGGATATTATTGTCGATCTTTTTCAAGGCCGCCACCACATCCGGCCTGTGAATCTGCGTGGAGTTGGTGAGCACGCTTATCTTCACATCAGGATAGTAGCGGTCGCGCAGGGCGATGACATCATCGATGATACCCGGAAAATCAGGATGCACAGTAGGCTCGCCGTTGCCCGAGAAGGTGATGACATCGAGGGCGTCCCCGGCCTCGCGCATCGCCCTGAGACGTGACTCAAGCAGCCGGGCCACCTCCGCACGCGCCGGCATACCGGTGGTGCCGGCTCCCTGGGCGTTGTAGCCGGCCTCGCAATAGAGGCAGTCGAATGAGCATATCTTGCCGTCGTCGGGCATAAGGTTGATACCGAGCGATGTGCCCAGCCTGCGCGAATGGATGGGGCCGAATATAGTGTCGTGAAACAATACTGTCTGCATAAAGAATGATTTTTTTCCTACGCAAAAATAATCATTCTTTCTCTCCCTGCAAAATTTACATCCACACCATCTTATATATCGCCCACGGCTTCATCGATATCCAAAGGGTGCAGACACTGGATGGCGAGGTGTCACTGAACATAAGCCCGTGATGAATTGTTAGTTACATAAAAGGGCTACTACCGGGCAATCCGGCATTCGGCTCTTAGGATCATAAATTATCAAACTAAAAGGCTCGTCTGAGCACATTAGATATGGCTAACGGTTCAACTACAGGACAAGGAGCGCCGATGCTGTCGGCCGCTCCGAAAAATTATGCGTTATTCGTGGCGTTCATCGCCATCATAGGAGCATTCTCATCGCTCGTCAACGACATGTATCTCCCCACCATCCCCTCGATGATGAGGGAATTCCACACCACTCCATCCATGACACAGATGGGTATCTCTATGGCCATGATCGGCATGGGGCTCGGCTCGGTGCTGTGGGGGTCGGCGAGCGACAGATACGGCCGTAAACCTATCCTGATCATCTCGCTGGTGATATTCGCGGTTGCCACCGGCCTGTCGCTGCTGTCTCGCGACATCACATTCTTCATAGTATGCCGTCTGTTTCAGGGTCTCGGTGCCGGTGGCGCGATGGTGCTCTCCACCTCTATCCCGGCCGACGTGTATATGGGGCGTCAGCTCGCCAAACTGATGGCCATAGTTGGCGCTATCAACGGTATCGCCCCGGCCTTGGGCCCTGTGGCGGGCGGATTCATGGCCGACAGCGTAGGCTGGAAAGGCATATTCGTGGTGCTGTTGGCGATAGGTATAGTCATGACATTCTGGACCACACGCTACACCGAGACACTGCCAGCGGCACGCCGTCTCCAGGCCAAAAGCCTGAGCGACTATGCCAAGGCCTACAAATCGCTGCTGAGCAACGGACGGTTTATGATCTACGTCACTATCAAGGCCGTGGCCATAGGCCTGCTGTATGCCTATATCTCCTCCGCGCCGTTTATCATCCAGACTCATTATGGATTCAGCGCCACACAGTTCGGCCTCATCTTCGGCGGCAACGCGCTGGCCATGGGAGTCGGCTCGGCCCTCGCGCCCAAGTTCAAGGTGATGAAGCAGGCCATGGTGGTAGGCTGCGTCGGCATGTTTGTATTCGCAGTGACCGATGCCCTGGTGATGTGGCACGGCTGCCACTTCGCGCTTTACGAGGTATTCGCCGTACCGATGCTGCTCTTCTCGGGCATGATATTCTCCAGCGCCAACACCCTCTCGATGGAGGTAGGCCGCGCCGAGGCAGGCACAGCCTCGGCAATACTCAGCGTGGTCAAGTACGTATTCGCCGCCGCGGTATCGCCGCTGGTCGGCCTCGGTGACATCCTCCACTCCACAGCCATCGCCTACATAGCCGTGACGGCCATCTCGCTCGTCCTGGCATGGAGGGCCTACCGACTGGCTCCCCTCACCGACATGGAGCGCACCAAATAACCGCCCCACAGGATCCCCCGGAATTCCTTAATCAATCCGCCAACCCTCAATGCGGCGCGTCACGGATGAGAAACTTACGCCAATCTCGAAAATATGGCGTGAGTCACCTGCAAACTTACGCGAATACTGCTTATCTTTGATCTGACGCAGAGCCTGCTCCGGTGAGGCATCATATTTCAATTCTATAATGTATATGTAACGGGATGTCTCCAACGTAAGATCAATACGTCCGTCAGATGTATGCATTTCAGCCTTGACGTTGAGACCCAAAAGAGTAAGCAGCACGTAAAGTGCATTTTGAAAACTGTTTTCGTTTTCTATCTTCAGGTCGTAAGGAATACCCGCAAAGAAAATGTCAAGACTCCTCATCATTTCCTCGGGCCGCCCATTAAGAATGGCCTCGGTGAGGTCATCTACCACTACCCTGTCATTACCGGGCTTTACCTTGACATATAGAGGCAGAAGATCTTTGAAAAGGCCACCACGTACCTCTTCATTCGGCACCTTCAGCGTCGCCCGGTTGGTATCCAGATCAAAGTCTGCGATTGTGAGATAACCGGTCTGATATAAGAGAGCCGTAGGATCGGCATTGAGGATATCGAGCCCGGCAAGGTCATCAATATTCCAGGTGGCGTTGAGCGTACGCCGGATATCGATATCGGCATTGTAAAGGGTCTCAGCCACGACAGTTGCCGTACCTGTAGCATTCCAATAAGCGCCTATCCGGCCCTTTGACAGGCAATTGAACACCGACCATGGGTTATATATGTCGCTACCGTCAGGAGCAAAGCGGTAGCCGTCATAGTTCTGCTTGAGTCGTCGGCACATCTCCGGATATGTCACGTGATAGTTGGTGGCGAGCTGAAATATACCCGGTTGCAGTTCCTGCAGCAGTTCTTGCTCAGTGATACCGCAGATATCAGCGAATGTGTCGTCAAACGAAATGTCATTCAGGTTATTGAGGTCTGAAAACACGCTCAATTTGCTGAACCGGCTCACTCCTGTCATAAAGACAAGACGGATATGCTCGGCCGAGCTTTTGAAATTTGAATAAATATCCGACAGCTTGGCACGATAGTATTCAAAGTCATCACTCTTGTGAATATTGCCTACAAGCGGTTTGTCGTATTCGTCGACAAGGATGACTACCTTATGTCCTGTCTTTTCGTGAGCAGCCCTGATTACGTTGCGAAATCTTGACGAAAGGTTTTCTGCCAGATATCCGACTTCATATTTGGCCTCCCACTCAACTATGAGGTTCTCTACTATGGAGTCAAGGACATGCTCCCCGGCATACCGGTTTGCATTCAGATCGAGATACAGCACAGGATATGCGTCCCATTCCCAGTCGATACCATCTACATACAAGCCCTTGAACAGTCTCCGCTCTCCCTCAAAAAAATAGCGTAAGGTAGAAAGGAACAGACTCTTACCGAAACGGCGCGGACGTGCGAGAAAATAATACCTGCTTTTACTTCTGACAATCTTCTCCACAAAAGGAGTCTTGTCGATATAAAGGGCATCTTCCTCGCGTAGCACCTTGAAATCCTGCTGGCCTATGGGATATATCTGTGTCTCACACATACAGAGCTATTTTCTGCAAATATAGCGGTTTCCCGTCTATTATGCAAATCACCCTTATCCCATCCGTAACTTGTAGAGTCAACTGGCATATGCAAATTGAGCCATGCGCCTAAAGAATTCTTTTTTCTGCACGGCGGTTTACCTTAAGCATACGTTAAAATACGTATGCTTAATACTTTCTCGCTCTCTATGAGCGTAGTATTATAACTTAGTTGTATTTAGAATCTGTTTCCCTTTTTCAGTCAAACCATATCGTTGATTAGGTGTTCTCGGACTATCTTCATTTTCCTATGCTACCAGACCTTTCTCAATGGCAGGAGATAGATAATTTGTCCAAAATTAGCCTTTTGACTTATACCCCATTATATCTCGCAACTCCTGGGCTGTAAGCCATTTATCTCCTAATATTGACATTAGCATCCTCAAAGGCACGGAAATGCTTTGCAACTGTTCCTCAACTGTTTCCTCACTGTTCTCTAACTATACTACTTCAATCCCATAACTTATTGAAAAAACTTCCTCCAATTTCCTTTTGGGTAAAGTTCTTTTATCTTCACGGAAATATGTATAATTAACAAATATATTGTATTTGTAGTGCAAATCAAATTTCTATGAGTGAAGTATATAAGAGTACGTGAATAAACCTCGATCCAAGTACTTGACACCACCAACTACGCTTTAATTTCGGAGCGCTTCTTCTACATATCCCGCGTTTGGTTTCTTCGTCGACTAATAACAATATCGTCAATGGTAAGCCTGTTTCATTCACTACTGATGAGTTCCTAAAACTTCATACTTATCAAAGAGATAATCCAATTCACAACACAAATTCCTAAACCTTTCCCCTATATATCTATAATAATTTACGTCATAACCGAATCTGCACTTGTTGATTCCCTTGTTGACAACGATCTTGACGGTTTCTCAGCTTACCTTAACGAAGCCAAAGAAAACGATAAATTTATCAATTTCGGCAATCCCGAGTGTTTCGCTACTGAAGCCGAAGCACATCCTTTCTACGAGAGCATCGGTTATGGTTCCGAGAATGCGCCACTCCTGAACGCTATCCTCTCAGGACCAGCAAAGAAGCCGACCGCCCGTTCATCAAAGCCATCGAAAGATATTAATAGATTAATATTTTTTCACTTTGATGTGCCGAGATCTGACAGCCATGCATACTAATTTATAGATTCAGTACCGAAGTGCTAAAATTGCCCGTTCTGAATAGCATTCATAATTTGACGTTCGATATTAACTCTCGCCAAAAGTAACTTTTAACAAGCATTACAAAAAAAGGAGACCAAAGTCTCCCTAAGATGTTGTATCTTTGCACTCAAAATATGCGCATACGCAGACGAATAGACCAATCAATGTAAGTAACAACTTATATCATAAATATAAAGGAACTTCCTTGTAGTCGAAAAAGGTTTGGTCACCTGTCTGCCTACTCGGAAGTTTTAAAATTTTTCTATGAGAGACTATAACCTCGGTTTCATCTCAAACTTTGATATTTTCAATCACGTTAAAGATACAGTGGAACAATATCAAAGTTTTATTGATCTCTCTGAGTTCAACAAAAATATTATCGACCCAATCAAACTGACATTTGACTCTAAAGTCTATGGCAGTAATCTACATAAAATAATAGAAGCAGAATGTATCCGCCAAATGGATAAACATAACCAAAACCATATAGGTTATTTCCATCAAAATATTTTCAAATATGCCGGACACGGATGGGAAGTGCCACAAGTAGGTTTTGACGTTGTAAATAAAAAGAAGCATATATTTGTAGAAATAAAGAATAAGCATAATACTATGAATGCTAATTCTGGACAAGCAACAATGATGAAATTCCTTCAAAAAGCCAAAAACGATCCAAAGGCTCTTTGTTTGCTCGTTGAAGTAATAGCAAAAAAATCTCAAGATATTATGTGGAGTGGAACATTTAGAGGAGTTTATCTTGGAGATGATAAAAGAATCCGTAGAATGTCCATTGACAGATTTTATAATCTTGTTTTTCATGATGAGGATGCTTTTTGCAAATTATGCAAAGCCCTTCCGTTAATTTTAGAAGATGTAATTACTAGCAGCCGGAATCTAGTTATGCGAAATACCGTTTATTCCGAACTCAAGGAAATCTCTCCCGATATTTTTAAGAGTCTTTACCTGTTAGCATTCAAAACCTACGAAGGATTTGACAATTTCTAATATGCAATATTTTACAGTCACTAATATCGCCGATATTCTAGGGGTTTCAATTCGCAATGTTGAGACTTGGCTGAAGAATGGTAAATATAAATATATTGTTGATAATGGTAACAAGCTTATCCCCATATCCGAACTTATCAACGACAACCCCTTTTGTGAGATGGCATCCAATCAATGGGAGATTGAATTTGATGTTACTCCCAGACGTACATTCCATTCTATCGAATTATTCGCAGGTGGAGGTGGGCTCGCTCTAGGTATGGAAAAAGCCGGATTTAAGCATTTACTACTAAATGAATTTGACAAGAATGCGTGTGATACACTCCGGTTCAATAGACCAGAATGGAATGTTGTTCATGATGATGTCCATAACATTTCTTTTTCTGATTATTTAGGTAAAGTCGATCTACTTACTGGTGGCTTCCCTTGTCAAGCATTTTCTTACGCAGGTAATAAAGGAGGATTCTCAGATACTCGTGGAACACTATTTTTTGAGCTTGCGCGTGCAGTCAAAGAAATACAGCCTGCAGTTTTCATGGGAGAAAATGTCAGAGGCCTTTTTACTCATGATAATGGTCGCACACTTGATGTTATCCGTAACACAATTAAAGAATTGGGATATACCCTAATAGAACCGCATGTATTAAAAGCGATTCTTTATCAAGTTCCACAAAAGAGAGAACGTCTTTTCCTTATTGCCATTAGAAATGATCTCGCAGAACATGCTAGTTTCACTTGGCCTGCTCCATACCATAGAGTAGTTACTTTAAGGGATGCCTTTTTCCCTGGTATTCTTTATCCATCTATTGTACCTGCGTCTGAAGGGCAAGCATATCCTAAAAGAAAAAAAGAGATTATGGATATGGTTCCAATGGGTGGAAATTGGAATGACTTGCCATTAGATATTCAAAAGGAATATCTTAAAGGCAGTTTTCATTTAGGAGGTGGCAAAACAGGGATTGCTCGTAGGCTATCTCTTGACGAGCCATCTCTGACACTCACATGTGCGCCTGCTATGAAGCAAACTGAGAGATGCCACCCGACGGAAACAAGACCACTTAATGTCAGAGAATACGCTCGCATACAAACATTTCCCGATGAATGGGAATTTAGAGGTAATCAAACCGCAAAGTATAAACAAATTGGCAACGCAGTTCCCGTCAATCTTGCTTGGGCAGTTGGACGTTCACTGATGCGCTTGCTTAACTCTCTTGATGAAAAAGGTGTAATTAATACTCCATCTGATGTTAATGGTACACACCGGACACAACTTGGAGGTCTATTTGAGGGTATGGTGTGTGAGGAATCAGCTAAATATGGTAAAACTGAGATATAAGACAACAGATTTTCAATGATAGTCTCTATCGTTGAAATACACGACTTTTTATACATTTCATTTTTCTCAAATCCTTATTACGAATATATGAGATCACGTTAATGGCGAAGAATCGCCACATAGAAACATATTAATCAATAAGATATTCAGTTAAATGATCCTAAATCAGCCTACCTTTTGAATATTTCGGTTCTATCCTTCACCCGATAGCGGGTTAGATTGTCCTTGGCTAATACATCCAGCTACTTAAGTATAACGTTGGCCAAAATCATCTTGAAATTCTGCTGGCGTATGGGATATATCTGTGTATCACACATACAGAGATATTTTTCGCAAATTTTGGGGTTTCCCGTCTATTATGCAAATCACCCTTATCCCATCCGTGACTTGTAGAGTATTCTATGCTAAAATCCAAGAGAATTTGTCATCTATACTCAATGATATGGCATTATGGATTCTCACGCATACGTATGCGTTACTATCAACCACATCTAAGAACACGGCCTTCTCTGGTTCTTCTTATGACACATGGTATAGTTGGCTCACGTTTTCTTGTTAATACAAAATACACCTTTGATCCAATATGAAATAAAAACAA